>JBFWNZ010000215.1:0-6710 GCA_050250795.1 Alphaproteobacteria bacterium
ATTCGCCCGCGGCGATTTGCGGCAGGTACTTTTCCTTCTGCTCCTTGCTGCCATGCCGCAGCACGGTGCCCATCGTGTACATCTGGGCGTGGCAGGCGCCGGCCGAGCAGCCGGTGGCGTGGATGGTCTCCAGGATCACCGCGCCGGCGCGGATCGGCAGGCCGGCCCCGCCATATTCCTCGGGGATGAGGGCGGCGAGATAGCCCGACTGCGTCAGCGCATCGACGAACTCTGTCGGGTAGCGCTCCAGCAGCGGCTTCTTCTCCAGCTTGCGCCAGTATTCGCCCGGAAAATCCTCGCAGATGCGCCGCACCGCCTCGCGGATGTCGGCGTAATCCTCGTCGATCGGGATCGTCAGCTCGGGATTGCTCATAACGTCGGCTTCCTTCTCGCGGCGTTCTGTTCGCGGCCCGTCAGTACGAGCGCGGCAGGCCCAGGATGTGCTGGGCGATGAAGTTCATGATCATGTTCGGGTGGACCGGGCCGTTGCGCGACAGGCGCGCCTCGCGCCATTTGCGCTCGATCCCGTATTCGCGGGCGAAAGCGAAGCCGCCGAAGGCCTGGAAGCAGGCCTCGGCGCAGGCCCACACCGCCTCGCCGGACAGTAGCTTGCCCATATTCGCTTCCGAGCCGCAGGGCAGGCCGGCATCGAACAGCGCGTTCGCCTTGCGCACCATCAGGTCTGCGGCCTGAAGCTGCATATAGGCCTGGGCGATGGGGAACTGGACGCCCTGATAGCTGCCGATCGGCTTGCCGAACACCACCCGCTCGTTGACGTACTCGACCGCCCGTTTGATGAAGTAGCGCCCGTTGCCGTTCGCCTCTGCGGCGACCAGGCAGCGCTCGGCGTTCATGCCCGACAGGATGTACTTGAAGCCGTTGCCTTCCTCGCCGATCAGGCTGTCGGCGGGGATGACCGCGTCCTGGAAGAACACCTCGGTCGTGTTGTGGTTGACCATCGCGTCGATGGGCCGGATTTCCACGCCGTTGCCCTTCAACTCGCGCAGGTCGATCAGGAACACCGAAATGCCGTCGGTGCGCTTCTTCGCCTCGCTGGCGGGCGAGGTGCGGGCCAGCAGCAGCATCAGGTCGGAATGCGCCGCGCGGCTGGTCCAGACCTTCTGGCCGTTGACGACGTAGCCGTTGCCCTTCTTGTCGGCGCGGGTTTTGAGCTGGGTCGTGTCCGATCCCGTCGTCGGCTCGGTCACGCCGAAGGCTTGCAGCCGCAGGCGCCCCGCCGCGATCTCGGGCAGGTATTTCTGCTTCTGCTCCTCGCTGCCATGCCGCAGCACGGTGCCCATCGTGTACATCTGGGCATGGCAGGCGCCGGCCGAGCAGGCGTTGTACATGATGGTTTCGAGGATCACCGCGCCGGCACGGATCGGCAGCCCGGCTCCGCCATACTCCTCGGGCACCAGCGCGGCGAGATAGCCGGCATCGGTCAGCGCCTTGACGAACTCGGTCGGATAGCTGCCGCTCGGTGGCTGGTCCTCAAGGTTCTGCCAATAGGATTCCGGGAAATTCGCGCACAGCTTCGTCACCGACTCGCGCAGTTCGGGATAGTCGTCGCCCAATGCGACATGCGGGGTTCCGGCCATCGTGTCTCCTCGTCTTGCCGGCCCGTCAGTACGAGCGCGGCAGGCCCAGGACGTGCTGGGCGATGAAGTTCAGGATCATGTTCGGGTGAATCGGCGCGTTGCGCGACAGGCGCGCCTCGCGCCATTTGCGCTCCACCCCGTATTCGCGGGCGAAGGCGAAGCCGCCGAAGGCCTGGAAGCAGGCCTCGGCGCAGGCCCACACCGCCTCGCCCGACAGCATCTTGCCCATGTTGGCCTCCGCGCCGCAGGGCTTGCCGGCATCGAACAGGGCGGTTGCCTTGCGCACCATCAGGTCGGCCGCCTGAAGCTGCATATGGGCCTGGGCGATGGGGAACTGGACGCCCTGAAAGCTGCCGATCGGCTTGCCGAACACCACCCGCTCGTTGACGTAGTGGACGGCCTTGCGGACGAACAGCTTGCCGTTGCCGATAGCTTCGGCCGAGACGAGGCAGCGCTCGGCATTCATGCCCGACAGGATGTATTTGAAGCCCTTGCCCTCCTCGCCGATCAGGCTGTCGGCAGGGATGAAGGCATCCTCGAAGAACACCTCGGTCGTGTTGTGGTTGACCATCGCGTCGATGGGCCGGATATCGACGCCGTTGCCCTTCAACTCGCGCAGGTCGATCAGGAACACCGACACGCCGTCGGCGCGGCTCTTCGCTTCGGCGGCCGGCGTGGTGCGGGCCAGCAGCAGCATCAGGTCGGAATGCGCCGCGCGGCTGATCCAGACCTTCTGGCCGTTGACGACATAGCCGTTGCCCTTCTTCTCGGCGCGGGTCTTGAGCTGGGTCGTGTCCGACCCCGTGGTTGGCTCGGTCACGCCGAAGGCTTGCAGCCGCAGGCGCCCCGCCGCGATCTCGGGCAGGTATTTCCGCTTCTGCTCTTCGCTGCCATGCCGCAGCACGGTGCCCATCGTGTACATCTGGGCGTGCCCGGCGCTGGCGGAGCAGCCGGTCGACTGGATCGTCTCCAGGATCACCGCGCCGGCCCGGATCGGCAGGCCCGCCCCGCCATATTCCTCGGGCACCAGCGCGGCCAGATAGCCGGCCTCGGTCAGCGCCTTGATGAATGCCGTCGGATAGCTTGCGCCCGGCGGCTGGTCCTCAAGGTTGCGCCAATAGGTGTCGGGGAAATCGGCGCACAGCTTGGCGACCGACTCCCGCAGCTCCGGATAGTCGTCCTCGACCGTGACCCCGATACCGGCGGCCTCCGTCATCGCGTCCATTCCTGCTTCCTTATTCGGCGGCCGCCGCCATCGGCGAGGCGGGCACGAACCCCTTCGGGGCTCCGGCCTGTACGTAATGTCCGTGGACCGGCTCGCCGCCCAGATGGCGCTGCATGGTCTCGCGGGCGGTCATCAGTTTCGCCAGGTCGACGCCGGTGCGCAGGCCCATGGCCTCAAGCATGAACACAAGGTCGTCCATCACGATGTTGCCGGTCGCGCCCGGCGCATAGGGGCAGCCGCCGAGACCGGCGAGCGAGGCATCGAAGCGGCGTACGCCCGCCTCCAGGGCGGCGTCGGCATTCGCAAGGCCGAGGCCCCGCGTGTCGTGGAAATGCGCCGTGATCCGCACGTTGCCGACGGCGTCGTAGATCTGTCCGAACAGGTCGCGGACCTGTCGCGGGTTGGCATAGCCCACGGTGTCCGCCACGGTCAGTTCGTCCGCACCCGCAGCCAGGAACTGCTCCGCCAGCGCGACCACGGCCTTGGGATCGACGCGTCCCTCGATGGAGCAGCCGAAGGACGTGGCGAGCCCGCCGACCAGCGTCACCTTGCCGTCCAGGCCCATCTCCTTGCGCAGCGCCACGATGTCGCGGAACTGCGCCACGGACTCTGCCGGTGTCTTGCGGACATTGGCGAGGTTGTGACCTTCACTGACCGAACAGACGAAGTTCAGCTTGTGGACGCCGATCTTCATACCGATCTCCGCCCCTTTCAGGTTCGGGATCAGCGCCGAAACCGTGTAGTGCCGCTCCGGCCCGGCGATGTCCAGCGCCGCGGCGCAGACATCGGCCGCATCCTGGAACTGCGGGATCAGCTTCGGCGGTACGAAGGAGCAGACCTCGACCTCGGGCACGCCGGCCGCCGCTTCCTCGCGCAGCCACGCGATCTTCGCCTCTGTCGGATAGAAGCCCTTGATCGACTGCAGGCCGTCCCGCATGCCGACTTCGCAGACGTGAACGTCGATATTCTCGCGCATGACGATCCTCCCGGTGAAGCTTTGCCGCTTTCCGCGCGTCCTGTGATGCCCTGTCTTGCCGTCCGATGCCAAGCGGGAATCACCGGCCGCGGCGGCGGCCATCTGATTGTGCGCCCAATTTAATGGCCTCCACCGGCGAATCAAACCGCCATTGGCGGAACTTAGGCGCGATGCGACGCTCCCATGCACGGCGCTCATGGGAGATTTGCGGCATTCAGGGCCGCACGGCCCGCGCTGCAATCCCATAGGCGGTTCGCGCAATCCGCGATAAGGTCCGGCGCCGTCGGGATGGGCGGAACCTATGGAGGACGATGTGCGTTTCGTGCGTTGCAGCGTGTTCGCGGTTCTCTCTCTGGCTGCCATGGCAGCCCAGGCGGCGGAGCCCTACAAGGTCGAGATTTCGCTGGATTCCGTGCCGGACCATGTCCGCAACATCGCGATCGAGCGATGGGCGCGCGAGGTCGAGGCGAAGTCGGGCGGCAAGGTCGCGATCCAGGTCTATCATTCTGCGGCGCGGTTCAAGGATATCGATCTGCCGGATGCTCTGAAGCGCGGGGCTGTCGATGTCGGCGCGCCCGGCTGGTGGCAGCTCGACGCCGCTGCACCGGACTTCGCCATCCCCGGCCTGCCGGCCTTCTATGGCGCCACCCGCCAGCAGGTTTACGCCGTGGTCGACGGCCCCGTCGGCAAGGCGCTGAACGCCCGTATCGAGAAGGCGCTGGACGTGACCGTGTTCGGACGCTGGTTCGATCTCGGCCATGTCAGCACCTTCCTGACCGCGAAGCCCGTGGCCACCCATGCGGATCTCAAGGGCCTGCGCATCCGGATTCCCGGCGGCGGCGCGAATGTGAACCTCTATCGCACCATGGGTGCGGAGCCGGTGCAGGTCGCCTGGCCCGATGTGCCGAAGACACTGCGCGCTGGCGGCCTCGACGGGGTCCAGACGACCTATGAATCCGCACGCAGCGCAAAATTGTGGGATGCCGGCATCCGGCACGGATTCGACGACCGCCAGACCTTCTTCCAATATGTGCCGATGGTCGCCGGCAAGAGCTGGCGCAAGATGCCGGAGGACGTGCGCAAGCTGCTCGCAGAGTGCTGGGAAGAGACGATCGACGCCAATCGCGATGCGGCGGCCGCACGCCAGGCCGTGGCGCGGGCCGAGGCCGTGACCCAGGGCGTGACGCTGGTCGAGGCAAAGCCCGCCGATATCGCGGCGATGCGCAAGCGCTTGCTGCAGACCCAGGCGGCGCTGATTGCCGAATTGAAGATCGATCCCGCGCTCGTCGCCCAGGCGGAGCGGACGCTCGACGGCCGGAACTGAAGCCGGGAACGGCTCGAACGCGAAGAAGCGGAACAGGGAGGAATGCCAGGATGAGCGATCTGCAGGTGGCCGAGGACGGCCGCTACCTCGGGGGCGATGTGCCCTTCGGCTACAAGGTCTGGGGCGATTATCTGGTCGAGGTGCCAGCGGAACTCGATGCCTGCATCACCATGATCCGCATGACCAAGCTGGGCCACGATTTCGATTCCATCGCTGCGGCGGTCCAGGCACAGCACGGTGTGACGCCGACCCGGGCCCAGTATGACGGGCTGGTCGCCAGCGCCCGCCGCCGCTACGGCCCGTTATAGGGAGACCGCTCATGCCCACCGTGAACGTGAACGGCGAGACGCTGCATTACATCCGCACCGGCACCGGCCCTGCGGTCGTGTTCGTGCATTACCTGGGCGGCTATTCCGGCACCTGGGCGCGCCAGATCGATGCGCTCAAGGACCGCTTCACCTGCATCGCCTTCGATCAGCGCGGCTACGGCTTCTCCAGCTTCAACGGCCGCTGGAGCGTGCCCGTCTCGGCCGACGACCTGAAGGCCGGGCTGGACGCCATCGGCGTGGAGCAGGCGCATTTCGTGTCCTACTCGATGGCCGGGCCGATCATGCTGTCCTTCGGTTCGCGCTGGCCCGAAATGGTGCGCTCGCTGATGCTGATCGACACATTCGCCAAGAACCATAAGCACTCCGCCGACCGCATCGGCGAATCCGAGAAATGTCTGCGCTATATGTCGATGCGGGAATATGCGCGGCAGTATGCGGTCTCGCGGCTCATGCCGCATGTGCCGCAGCCGGTGGTCGACGAACTGGTCTCCGGCATCTGCATGTCGCGCAAGGACGCCTATCTGGACACGGTGCGCGGCATCCTGACGCCGGACTTCACCGAACTCTGCCAGCATATCAAGGCGCCGACCCTGGTGGTCTGCGGTCGCCTCGACGTGACGACGCCGGTCGACTACACCAGCGATCTTACCCGCCTGATCCCAGGCGCCCGCGAGATCATCATCGAGGCCGCACATCTCGGCATATGGGAGAACCCCGAGGCCTTCGACCGGGTGATGTACGACTTTCTGGATGAGCAGGCGGCGAGGGGCTGACAGAATCTCCCTCCCCCGCTACGCGGGAGAGGGGCGGGGAGGGGGTGTTCATGTCACGCTCCGCCCACATTTTGCCGCGATTCCGCTATAAGGGTCGCAGGCTCGCCCGTTCAGGACCGTTTGCATGTACACGCCGCCCGACCGCAGCTTCCTTACGCCCAATCGCAGCTACGCCGATGTTCGCTACTATGAGGCAGCGATTTCGCCCGAGGATTGCGAGACCGTCGTCAATGCCTGCCGGGGCCTGCCGGCGCAGCAGGGCACGCTGAAGGCCGGGGCGGCGCAGCAGGTGGATGCGGGGCTTCGGCGCTCGACCGTGCGCTGGGTGCAGTATTCGGCGGGGGTGGCCTCGCTCTACGATGCGGTGCGCGACCTTGCGCGGCGCGCCAACGACGAGACCTATCATTTCGACCTCACCGGCTTCACCGAGCCGCTGCAATTCACCGAATACACCGCCGGCGGCGACCATTACGGCTGGCATGCCG
>JBFWNZ010000216.1:0-6675 GCA_050250795.1 Alphaproteobacteria bacterium
CGCGATAGTCGTCGAGACGGAATTCCGCCGGTTCGATGCGCAATTCGGCCTTGCCGCGCGGGAAGTCCTCGCGGAAGGCCAGGAGTTCCTCCTCCGACACTTCGGTGTAGCGTATCTGGTCGAAGAAGCGCAGCAGCCAGGGCTTGCCCGGCTCGAACGCCGCAGTCGCCTTGTGCGTGTTCCAGACTTGGCAGGTACGCCCGACGAACTGATACCCGCCGGGTCCTTCCATTCCATAGACGCAGAGATAGGCGCCGCCGATCCCGACCGCGTTCTCCGGCGTCCATGTGCGCGCAGGGTTATATTTGGTCGTGACCAGCCGGTGGCGCGGATCGACCGGCGTGGCGACCGGCGCCCCCAGATAGACGTCGCCGAGGCCGAGCACGAGATAGCTGGCATCGAACACGATGCGCTTGACCGCCGCCTCGTCGGAAAGCCCGTTGATACGGCGGATGAATTCGATATTGCGCGGACACCAGGGAGCGTCGGCCCGCACAGACTGCTCGTATTTCCGGATCGCAAGCCGCGTCGCCGAATCGTCCCAGGCCAGGGGCAGATGCACGATCCGCGACGGCACGGCCATGCCGTCGATCCCGGCCAGTTCGTCCTCGGCCCGCATCAGCAGGTCGAGAAGCCGGGCGAGCGGCAATTGCAGGCTGTCATAATGCACCTGCAACGACCGGATGCCGGGGGTCAGGTCCACGATCCCCACCGGCGACAGGCCGCGCAGCCGCTCCATCAGGGCCTGAACCCGGAAGCGCAGTTCGAGGTCCAGCACCAGCGGCCCGTATTCCACCAGCAGGTACTTGTCGCCGGCCCGGCGGTAGACGACGCGCGGCCGTGTACCCGCGGCGGGCAGGTCCGCGACGACGGCCGCGTCGGGACCGGTCTCCGCCGGTACAGCCGGGCGCCTCCGCACCACCGCATGCAGGGTCTCGACCGCCTGCGTCTGCCGAACCTCCAGCGCAGCGGCCTCCGGCGGCGACAGGCGCCGGAACCGCAGCCGGTCGCCGGGGCGAAGCTGGCCGATCTTCCAGCGCTCGGCCTTGGCCACCGTGACCGGGCAGACGAAACCGCCCAGACTAGGACCGTCCGGGCCCAGGATCACCGGCATGTCGCCGGTAAAGTCAACGGCACCGACGGCATAGGCGTTGTCGTGGATATTCGACGGATGCAGTCCCGCCTCGCCCCCGTCGCTGCGCGCCCAGCGCGGCTTGGGGCCGATCAGGCGGACGCCCGTGCGGCTGGAATTGTAGTGGACTTCCCAGTCGGCCGCGAAAAACGCGGCGATATCCTCCTCCGTGAAGAAGTCGGGCGCCCCGTGCGGCCCGTAAAGGACGCCGATCTCCCAAACATTGCCGATGGCCGGGACCAGCGCATCGGGTACCGGCCGCGGGGCCTCTCCCGTCACCGCATCCCCGAGATGCAGCATGTCTCCCACCGCCAGCGCCCGGCCGGCATGGCCGCCGAACCGGCCGAGAGTGAAGGTGGCGCGGCTGCCGAGATAGGGCGGCACTGCGATTCCCCCGCGCAGCGCCAGATAGGCCCGCGCGCCGGAGTCCGATGCCGCGCCGATGGCGAGCGTCTGGCCGGCCACGATCGCGAAGGGACGCCAGAACGGCACCGCGACGCCATCCAATGTCGCAGGCATCGCGGCGCCGGCGAGACAAGCGACCGTATCCGCGTCGAACCGCAGCAGCGGACCGGACACCGTGATCTCCAGCCCCGCCGCGTCGGCGGGATTGCCGACAGCCCGGTTGGCAAGCCGGAAGGAGAGGTCGTCCATCGGGCCGGAGGGCGGCACGCCGACATCCCAGTAACCGAGACGGCCGGGATAGTCCTGCACCGTGGTCTGGGTGCCCGCCGCCAGCACCTCGATACGCCGCGGCCCATAGGCGAACCCTTCCAGCGTGCGCGTGGTGACGGTCCCCGCCATCATCTCCGGCGATGCGATCAGCGCACGCAGATAGCCGAGATTGGTCTCAATCCCTGCCACTTCGGCCGCCGCCAGCGCATCGCCCATCCGGGCGAGGGCGTCGGCCCGGTCGGTGCCGTGCAGGATGATCTTGGCCAGCATCGGATCGTAATAGGGCGTGACCTCGCTGCCGGCCTCGACCCAGGTCTCGACCCGCGCCGCCTCCGGCCAGCGCAGATGCGTCAGCCGGCCGATGGAGGGACGGAAATCGCGGGCCGGGTCCTCGGCGTAAAGCCGGACCTGCACCGCCGCCCCCGATGGCCGGGGAATTGCCGCATCCGGCGGCAGCCCCTCGCCCGCCGCCTGGCGCAGCATCCACTCGACAAGGTCGATCCCCGTCACCGCCTCGGTCACGCCATGCTCGACCTGAAGACGCGTGTTCACCTCCAGGAAATAGAAGGCGCCGGTGTCGGCGTCGTAGAGGAACTCGACGGTGCCGGCATTGGCGTATCCCACGGATTCGCCGAGCCGGACGGACGTCTCGAAAAGTTCCGAGCGGAGACTGTCGGGAATGCCGGGTGCCGGCGTCTCCTCCACGACCTTCTGGTTGCGCCGCTGCGCCGAGCAGTCGCGCTCGCCCAGCGCCACCACGCGGCCCCGCCCGTCGCCGAAAATCTGCACCTCGATATGCCGGCCGCGCTCGACATACTTCTCCAGGAACACCCCGCCATCGCGGAAATTGCCCTGCGCCAGACGCTGCACCCGCTCGAACAGCGGCGCCAGCTCGGCTTCGGACCGGCAGCGCTGCAACCCGATGCCGCCGCCGCCGGCGGTCGATTTCAGCATCACCGGATAGCCGATCCGCGCCGCCTCGGCCCGTGCATCGGCGAGGTCGGACAGCAAACCCGATCCCGGCGCCAGCGGCACGCCCGCGCGCGCCGCGAGGTCACGGGCCGTGTGCTTGAGGCCGAAGGCCCGCATGTGGTCCGGACGCGGCCCGACGAACGCGATCCCCGCCGCCGCACAAGCCTCGGCGAAATCCGGGTTCTCCGACAGGAAGCCGTAGCCTGGATGGATCGCCTCGGCGCCGGTCGCCCGCGCAGCCTCCAGAATACGCTCGGTATCGAGATAGCTTTGCGCCGCCGGCGCGGGGCCGATGGCAACCGCCTCCCCGGCTGCGGACACATGCAGCGAATGGCGGTCGGCCTCGGAATAGACCGCGACGCTGGCGATGCCCATGCGGTCGAGGGTGCGGATGACGCGGCACGCGATGGCGCCGCGATTGGCGATCAGAACCTTGCGGAACATGGCTCAGTCCCCGGCGTCCCAGATCAACACCTCGACCGGCGTGGGATTGTAGGCATTGCAGGGGTTGTTGAGCTGGGGGCAGTTCGAGATCAGCACCAGCACGTTCATCTCCGCCACCATCTCCACATACTTGCCCGGCCCCGAGACGCCGTCGGCGAAGGTCAGCCCGCCTTCGGGCGTGATCGGCACGTTCATGAAGAAATTGATGTTGTGGGCGAGGTCGCGCTTGGTCAGGCCGTAGCCCGCATGGTCCGCCAGCGCGAGGACGAAGGAGTCCCGGCAGGCATGCATGGTCTTCTTCTCCAAAGCGTAGCGGACCGTGTTGGATTCCGTGGCGCAGGCGCCGCCCAGTGTGTCGTGCCGGCCGACCGTGTCGGCCGTGATCCGCAGCATCGGGTTGTTGTCCTGGGACCGCAGCACCGAGCCGACGCCCAGATAGACGTTGCCCTGCTCGCGGATCGTATCGACCGCCGAATAGCGCTCGTAAGGATCGTCGGCGTTGAAGAACAGCGTATCGGCCGCCTGGTTGCCCTCCAGGTCGACGATACGGAAGGTCTCGCCCCTACGGACCGGGTGCATCCAATAGTCGCCGGCCGGCACCACATGCCGGTGGGCCGCGTCCTCCGGGCGAAGATGGCTCTGCTTCAGCATGGCGCTCTCCTTCAGCCCATCAGGTGGTAGAGACGGTTGTTCTCGAAACCGCGCCCATTCTCGGGCCGGAAGTTGCGGCAGAAATCGTCATCGCCCACGGGCTCCGCACGCCGCAGTTCGTAGCCGACCGACCGCCGCGGATATGTCGGCGACGGGTCGAGCGGATGCGGACAGGTATGCAGCAGCACCAGCGTATCCATCTCGAAGCGCAGATCGACGCTGGCGCCCGGCCGGGAGTTGGCAGGATCGAACGCCGTGCGTCCGTCGGCCTCGACCGCGACCTTGGAGAACCAGTTCACATTGGCGGCGAGGTCGCGGCGCTGGAGCCCGTATTTCCCGCCCTCGACCAGAAAGCTGTCATGGCCGTTCTGCTGCCAGTCGTTGCGACAGTCCTGATAGCTGGCGCCGCCCCAGCGCGCGGCGACCATGGCGCGGGTGGTGTTGCCGCAGACGCTGTCGTGCCAGCCGACCGTATCGGCCACGATGGAGCAGAAGATGCGCCCCATGTCCGAATACAGACAGTTGCCGCGCGTCAGCTTGAAGGTGTGCTGGCATTTCAGCGTGTCGGGCGCGTTGTAGCGCTCCAGCAGATTTGCTGGATTGTAAAACAGCATGCCGACATTCGCGCCGCCCTCGCGGTCGATCAGACGCAACAGCGTCCCGCGCTTGAGCACGAAGGACCAGTGCTTGCCCCCCGGCAGGACATCCTCATACAGCAGATCGGTCATGGCTTACGTCTCCCGGCCGCGAGTGCCGCTCGCGGCCGCGCTGTCCGGGTCGTCCCGGGGAACGATGACGCGAAGCGGGGTCGTCCCCGCCCGCCGCGTTGCCGCCTATGCCGGAGCCGGCTTCAGGCGGGAAACCAGTTCCGCACGCTCGGCCTTCTCGTCCAGCGGCAGGTCGAGCGTTATGGTCGCGCCATAGGCGCCGGGCGCATCGGGGTCTTCGCGCGTCTTATCGAAGGCGAGGATGCGGGTTGCCAGGGAAAATCCCTCCTTGAGATCGTGCGTGACCATGAACACGGTCATCCGCACCTCGCGCCAGAGGCCGAGCAGCAAGTCGTACATCTGCGTCTTCGTGCCGGGGTCGAGCGCCCCGAAGGGCTCGTCCATCAAGAGCACGCGCGGCTTGCGGATCAGCGCCTGGGCGATGGACAGCCGCTGCTGCATGCCGCCGGACAGTTCTGCCGGATACTTGTCCTCCGCCGCGGTCAGGCCCACGGCCGAAATCACGCGCCGCGCCTCGGCCAGCGCCGTACGCCGCTTTTCACCGAACAACCGCCCGAGGACGGGTGCGCCCGCGAAATCGAGGCCGAGTACCACATTCTCCAGCACCGTCAGATGCGGATAGACGGAGTAACGCTGGAACACCACGCCGCGGTCCGGACCGGGCTCGGGCGGCAGCGGGGTTCCACCGACCGCGATGCCGCCGCGTGTGGGCTGCTCCATCGCCAGCAGCAGGCGCAGAAAGGTGGTCTTGCCGCAGCCCGAGGGACCGACGAGCGCACAGAACTCGCCGCTGGGAATCTCCAGGTTGATGCGCTCCAGGACGACGAGGGCGCCATACTCCATCCAGAGATTGCGGACCGAGACCTGGCTCATGCCGCGCCCCGCGACAGCCAGGGGAAGCACAGGCGGCTGATCCGGCGCAGGCTCCAGTCCATGGAGAAGGCCAGCAGCGTGATCCAGGCCACATAGGGCAGGATGACGTCCATCGCGAGGTAGCGGCGGACCAGGAAGATGCGATAGCCGAGCCCGTCCTGCGCCGCGATGGCTTCGGCCGAGATCAGGAACAGCCAGGCCGGCCCCAAGGACAGCCGCAACGCGTCGATCAGTTTGGGCAATACCTGCGGCAGCACCACGCGCAGCACGATCTGCCAGGTATTCGCACCCAGCGTCTGCGCCTTGATCAGCAATTCGGAGGGGATCGCCTCGACCCGCAACGCCATGTCGCGGACAAGGAAGGGTGCGATGCCGATGACGATCAGCACCACCTTGGACAGTTCGTCCAGGCCGAAGACGATGAACAGGATCGGCAGGACCGCCATCGGCGGGATCATCGACAGCACTGCGATGACGGGCGACAACCCGGCCCGCAGATAGGGGATCAGCCCGGTCCCGACGCCCAGCACGAGGCCCGACGCCGCCGCCACGCCGATTCCGAGGCCGAGCCGGATCAGGCTGGCCGCCGTGTCCGACCACAGCAGGATGTTCCCGCTGCGCTGGTCCGGTTCGGTCGCCAGCCGCCACAAGGTATCGCCGATGGTGGCAAAGGCCGGCAGCAGCTTGTCGTTCGGGTTCTCGGCCAGCCGCATCGCCGAGAAGACGAGATACAGAACGACGATGGCAAGGAAGGGAAGCGCCCCGAGGAGCAGGCCGCTTCCCAAGCCCGGCCGCCGGTTGATGATCCGGCGCGACATGCCTCAGAGCTTTCCGTCGGCCGCCATCTGCATGTAGGTGGAGTCGAAGCGCAGCTTCAGATTGTCCGCCGCGCCCAGGGTCTTGCCGCCGGGAAAGGCCATGCCGACCGCGTCCTTGGTCTTCGCCCCCTCGCCCAGCAGGCCGTGGTCGAAGGAGAAGCTGCGGACGAGGTCCATCGTCTTGGGCAGCTGCGCCGAGGTGGTGAAGGCCACCGCATCCGCCGGCTTGTAGAACATCTTGGTGGTCGCGAGCTGTGCCTTGTAGCCCGCGAGATCGGTGCCCGATGCCTTGGCCATATGCTCCTGCGCCGTGGCATCGCCCTTCGCCGTCATGCCCTTGATGTCGATCCACTCGCCCGCCAGCGCCTTGCCCTGCGCCGGG
>JBFWNZ010000217.1:0-6612 GCA_050250795.1 Alphaproteobacteria bacterium
GATTCCGATCCCCGATGGCACGCCGGAAATCCTGGCGCTGATCCAGGGCCGCGAACTGACGGGCTTCGACGCCTTCCGCACCTGAGGTGCGCGCGATGGCCGAGAAGGCATTGCAGGATGTCGTGGTGGTGGAGCGCGCCGGCCGGCTGGCCGGCGCCATCGCCGCGACCCTGCTCGCCGAGCTTGGTGCCACGGTCGTGCGGGTGGAGAGCCCAGGCTTTGCCAACCCGCACGAGCCGGCACGCTGGCGCGAGCATCCACTGTCCCTCGCCGGCAAGACCCGGCTGACGCTCGACCCGGCGACGCCGGGCGATGCCGCGGCCCTGGCCGCCCTGGAGGCGCGCGCGGACATCGTCGTCGCGTCGATGCCGGACGGCCGCGACGCGGACCCCGACGGACCGATCCGCTGCGAGATCACGGCATACGGTCGCGACGCCGGCGCCGAATGGCCCGCGGATGCGGGGGAAGTGGTGCTGCAGGCATCGGCGGGGCTGATGGCGGCAACCGGCGACCAGGGCGGTCCGCCGGAATTCGTCCATGCCCCTTTCCTGGAGACGTTCGCCGGCGTGAACGCGGCGACGGCCATCCTCGCCGCACTTCGGCTGCGTGAGGACGGCGGACCGGCCCAACGCATCGACATGGCCGTCCACGACGCCGGAACGGCCCTGATGGGGACCTTCGTCGGCGATCTTGCGGCCGGCGGCAGCAAGGTCTACCGCGCCGGCAGTGCACATCATCTCTGCGCCCCCTGGGATGCCTATCCGACGGCGGACGGGGCCGTGCTGCTCTGCTCCAATACCGAGGGGCAATGGCAGCGGCTGCTCGACCTGATGGGGCGCGGCGCCCTCAAGGACGACCCGCGCTTCAAGGGCATGGCCGCGCGCCTCAAGAACCGCGGCGAGGTCGATGCGCTGGTCAGCGGCTGGACCGCGGAGCGGACGACCGACGACGTCCTGCGCGCCATCGGCGGCATCGACGTGCCCATCGGCCCGATCATGACCGTCGGGCAACTGCCCAAGGGCGATGTCGAGGTGCCCGGACTGCCGACACGGCAGGTTGCCATGCCCGACGGCCAGATGGTTTCGGCCCCCCTCTCCCCGCTCGCCCTGACGCTGACGCCGGGCGTCGCCGCCACGCGCGCGACGGCGCCGGAGGTCGATGCCGCCGCCGTGCTGGCGCGGCTGGGCCCGGCGCCGGTTCGGCCGAAGGCCGGTCCCGCGCGGATGCCGCTGGCGGGGGTGCGGGTGGTGGAGATCGGTGCCTATACCGCCGGCCCCACGGCCGGCCGCTTCCTGGCCAATCTCGGCGCCGAGGTCATCAAGGTCGAGCCGCCGGAGGGCGAATCCAGCCGCCCCTGGGCGCCGCAATACGATGGCGTCAGCGGCTATTTCGCGACCTACAACGCGGGCAAGAAGTTCGTCACGCTCGACCTGCGCAAGCCGGAGGACAAGGCGGCGCTTTGGGACCTGCTCGCCACCTCGCAGGCCCTGGTGCAGAACCTGAAGCCGGGCGCCCTGGGCCGGCTCGGCTTCGGCGAGGACGACGTGATCGGCCGCTTCCCCGCCTTCGTCTACGGCTCGATCTCGGGCTATGGCGCGAAGGGGTCGCAGTCGCCGGCACTCGATACGGTCGCGCAGGCCCGCAGCGGCATGATGTCCCTCACCGGCTCGTCGCGCGGCGGCTTCGTCAAGGCGGGGTATTCCTGCGGCGACCTGATGGCCGGGCACATGCTGCCGCTGATGATGCTGGCGGCCTTGCGCCACAGCCGGCGGACGGGACGCGGCCAGCATTGCGACTATTCCATGCGCGACGGCCTCGCCTGGGCAACGCAGATCGCCTGGCCCGACGGCAAGGACGTGCTGCCGCCCTGCTGCCGTCTTGCCTGCAAGGACGGGTGGGTCGCGGCCGAGGCCGGCGAAAGCGAGGCCCGCGCGGCGCTGGCCGGCGCGGACCCGGCAACGCTGGAGCGGGAACAGGCGGCAGCCCGCCTGCGCAACGCCGGCATCGCCGCCGCCGCGATCCTGGACCTGCATGACGTCTTCGCCTTGCCGCTCACCCGCGCCCGCCGCATGATCGGCAAGGCGCGGACGCCGGGCGGCGAGGCCGCGACCTTCATGGGCACGCCCTATGGCCTGACGGTCACGCCGCCGCTGACCGAGATGATAATCGGGCCGGCCGGCGCGGATAACGATCTGCTGAACCGACGCCAGACCGCATAGCCGAACAAGCACCGAATGCGCGCCGTCAATGCGGCGCCGACGATATTGGGAAGAACGCCATGCCGACGACCTCTCTGCAAGATACCCTGATCGTGGAACTGGGCGACCGTATCGCCGCCGGCGCCTGCGGCTCGCTGCTGGCCGAGCTCGGCGCGACCGTCGTGTTCGTGGAAACGGCGGGCATTGCCGCCGGCACCAAGGGCAAATGGGCCTACCGGCCGGCCTTCGCCGCGAACAAGCTGAGCCTCGCGCTCGATCCGGCGAAGCCGGCGGACCGCGACCTTCTCGCGCGGGTGTTGCGTGCCGCCGACGCGGTCGTCACCACCAGCGATGCGAATTCCCCCTGGAAGGACGCGGTCGCGGAATGCGATCCGGCCACGCAGATCGTCTGCGACGTCAGCGCATTCGGCTCCGACGGCCCGATGGCGGGCCGCGTCCTGTCCGATCCGCTGATCCAGGCGCTGTCGGGCGTGTCGGAGACCAGCGGCCTGCCGGAAGGTCCGCCGACGGTGATGGGCGCCCCCTTCATGGAGCTGTCCACCGGCGTCTATGCGGCGGCGGGCATCGTCGCGGCGTTGCGCGTGCGGCGCATTTCGGGCAAGGCCCAGAATGTCGAGGTGTCGCTGTTCGACACCGGCATCAATTCGCTGACCACCTTCCTGCCGGGTCACTTCTCGGGCGGGCGGCCGAAGCGGATGGGCAACAGCCATTCGCTGGTCGTGCCGTGGAGCGCCTATGAGGCGAAGGATGGCTGGGTGATCGTGTGCTGCCCGTCGGAGATCGGCTGGCGCAAGCTGTGCGGCGTGATGGGCCAGCCCGACCTGCCCAAGCAGGACGGCTTCAAGATCATGAGCGACCTTGTCGCCAACCGCGACAAGGTCGATGCCATCGTCCAGGAATGGGTGTCGCAGCAGACCGTCGAGGAATGCGTCGACGTGCTGATGAAGAACGGCATCTCGGCCGGCCCGATCGCGCGGCTGGACCAGCTTGAGAACGACCCGAACGTCAAGCTGCGCGAGGTGATGCGGCGCATCCCCGACCGCGCCACGGGCGAGACGGTCCGCGTGCCGGGCGTGATGATGCCCGCCGACGGCTGGGACAGCGTCCGGCCCGACCATGTGCCCGCCGTCGATGAGGGCCGCGAGGCGGTGGCGACGCTGCTGGCGAAGCGCAGCAAGCCCGCTGTCGGCGACGGAAAGGGAGCGCCCGAGCTGCCGCTCGCCGGCATCCGGGTGCTGGAACTGGGCCAGTTCACGACGGCGCCGCTGGCCGCCCGGCAGCTGGCGACGCTGGGCGCCGACGTGATCAAGGTCGAGGCGGACACGGGCGATGCCGGCCGGCAGTGGCCGCCGCACCGCAACGGCCTCAGCCTGTTCTTCGTGCTGCAGAACAGCGGCAAGCGTGCCGCCGCCGTCGATCTGACGACCGACGAGGGCAAGGAGGCGCTGCGCGCGCTGGTCCGCACCGCCGACGTCCTGGTCGAGAACATGAAGCCGGGTTCGCTGGGCCGTCTCGGCTTCAGCGCCAAGGACCTGCATGCACTCAACCCGCGCCTCGTCTACTGCCCGATCTCGGGCTTCGGCGTAAAATCGGCCTTTCCCGGCCGGGCCGCCGTCGACACGGTCGCCCAGGCCATGGGCGGCATCATGGACATCACCCGCTGCCTCGGCACGCCGGTCAAGGCGGGCATCTCCGCCTGCGACATCATCGGCGGACAGTTCTCGCTGCTCGCCATCCTCTCCGCGCTCGAACTGCGCGAGCGGACCGGCAAGGGCGTTGCCCTCGACCTGTCGATGCAGGATTCCTCGGCCTGGATCACCCACCCCGTCTGGAACGGCGCCGGCCGCCCCGCCTCCACCACCGTCGCCTGCAAGGACGGATATGTGGAGGTCGAAGGCGCCCCGGATGCGGCGATGCT
The DNA here is from genome assembly GCA_050250795.1 of Alphaproteobacteria bacterium. Lineage (GTDB taxonomy): Bacteria > Pseudomonadota > Alphaproteobacteria > UBA8366 > UBA8366 > JBFWNZ01. The sequence continues at coordinate 4,138 of JBFWNZ010000217.1, forward strand.
GACGGGTGCATCCAACATGACGCGCGACGACCTGATCGCCAGGCTGGCCGAGGCCGGCGTGCCCGCGGTGCCGGTGCAGACCGTGGGCGAGGCCGCCGCCTATCCGCAGACGCTGGCCCGCGACCTGCTGCCCGAGCGGACCGACGCCAACGGAACCGTCTGGCCGATCATCCGCTCGGCCATCCGGCTGAGCCTGACCCCGCCCTGCGTGGTCGAGCCGATCGGCGAAGCACGCGTGGCCGACCAGGCCTATCTGGAAGAGCTGGGCGTCCGTCGCAGCGCGGCCGAGTAGGCAGGCACACCGCCATGACGAGTGCGCTCTTCACGCCCGCGACCCTGCGCGGGCTGACGGTCGACAACCGTATCGTCGTCGGCCCGATGGACCAGTACAGCGCCGCCGATGGCTGCGCGAGCGACTGGCACCTGATGCATCTCGGCCGCTATGCCGTCTCGGGCGTGGGCATGATCATCACCGAGGCGGCGGCGGTGGAGCGGCGCGGCCGCATCACGCATGGCTGCCTGGGCCTCTATTCGGACGAGAACGAGGCCGCGCTGGACCGCGTGGTGCGTTTCTGCCGGGAGCATGGCCGTGCCAAGCTGGGCATCCAGATCGCCCATGCCGGCCGCAAGGGATCGACGCGCATGCCCGCTGCCGGCGGCGCCCAATCGCGCGCGCCGGAGTTCCTGGCGCCGGAAGAGGATGCCTGGGAAACCGTCGGCTGCGCAGGCGTGCCGCGCGCACCGGGCTGGCCGACGCCGCGCGCGCTCGACGAGGCCGGCCTGGAACGGATGATCGCGGCCCATGCCGACACGACGCGCCGGGCCGCGCGCATCGGGTTCGACCTGCTGGAACTCGTGATGTCGCATGGCTATCTGCTGCACGAGTTCCTGTCGCCGCTCAGCAACCGGCGGACCGATGCCTTCGGCGGCAGCGACCTGGAGAACCGGATGCGCTTTCCGCTTGCCGTGTTCACCGCCGTACGCGAGGCGTGGCCGGCGGACCGGCCGCTCGGCGTCCGCATCTCGGCCACGGACTGGGTGGAAGGCGGCTGGAATCCGGAAGAGTCCGTGACGCTGTGCCGCCGGCTGCGCGACATGGGCTGCGACTTCGTGGCCGTGTCCACGGGCGGGCTGTCGCTGGAACAGAAGATCGCCGTCAGCGAGGGCCATCAGGTCGAGTTCTCGGCCCTGATCCGGCGCCGCGCGGAGATTGCGACGATGACCACCGGCATGATCTTCGATCCGCATCATGCCGAGCGCATCGTGGCCGAAGGCGACGCCGATTTCGTCTGCATCGCGCGCGGCATGCTGTCGGACCCGCATTGGGCCTGGCGGGCGGCGGCGGCGCTGGATGCCGATATCCCGTTCCCGCGCCAGTATGTGCGCGGCTACCGCTCGAAATGGCACCGCGCCCAGCGGGGAAAGAGCGGCTGACCGCTCCCCCGCCGGGCGACGAGCCCGGTCAGTAGGCGGCGGAGGTCGGCACGTAGACGGTGCCGTCCATGATCTTGCGGGCCGTCCGCATGAAGCCCAGCCGCTCGAACTCCACGCCGGCCTCGTTGTTCGCCGGGCGCGAGACCACGCCGACCTCGGTCACGCCGAGCGGATGGGCGATACGCAGATCGTCGCGCTTCGCCGCCGCCTCGCCGATGACCTGATTGACCACCGATCCCGGAATCCGCGACGCGGCCGAGGTGCACATCGTCCCCGTGCCCGCGACGCTGTGGTGGCAGGTGTTCATGAACAGCATCCGCACCTTGAGGTCCATGCTGCCGGCCGACATCGTCTTGCCGCGCATGTCCGCATAATCGCCGGGCCCGGCGATGAAGGTCAGCGCCGGGAACAGCGCCCGCTCGTCGTCGACCTTGCGCCAGTCGCTGACCAGTCCGGCAAGCTGAGCCGCCTTGCCGCGAATCTCGCGGCAGCGGTCGATCAGCGCCTTGTTGTGGTTGATCGCCTCGGGATGCTCGTCGCAGCTCGCACCGACGTCGGAGGCCCGGACGAAGATGTAGGGATTGGAGAAATCGCACATGGTGATTTCCACCTTGCTCCCATCCTCGAGCAGGATCTCGTCGCGCCGGTTGCCGGTGGGCATGGTGCGGCCGGTGAGCCCGCCCCCGGTCGTGCTGTAATCCATGAACACCCCGGCGCCCGTGCCCGGCACCCCGGCGATGGACACATCGCCCTTCACCTTGGCGCGACCGTTATGCACCGGCACATAGGCGCGCAGCACGCGCTGCGTGTTGGTGTTGAAGATGCGCACCAGGGTCGTATCGCTGTCGGGGTCCGACCGTACCAGCCCCGCATCGATCGAGAACGGCCCGACACCGGCGGAGATGTTGCCGCAGTTGCCGCCGTAATCGATCACGTCGCGCGCCATCTCCACCTGGGCGAAGGTGTAATCGACATCCGCGTCCTCGCGATCCGAACGGCCGATGATCGCGATCTTCGAGGTCACGATATGGGTCCCGCCCA
>JBFWNZ010000218.1:0-6612 GCA_050250795.1 Alphaproteobacteria bacterium
GGTCGTCCAGCTGCATGCCTGCCTGGACGGAGGCGCTGGTCATCCGCTCGCTCTGCTGGCGGAACCGTTCGCCGGCCTCGTCGATCAGTGTCACGGCCTGCCGGACCGCCAGATTCAGTCCCGACGCATCGCCGGAGAAGGCGCTGCCGGCGGCGGCGATGCGGGCGCTGACGACATCCGCGGCGGCGGCGATCTGCTGCATTTGCCGTTCCAGGGTTTCGCCGATATCCGCGGCGCGGGCGCCGGCCTCGTCGGTTGCGGCGGACAGCGTGCTCTTGTGCCGGTCGACCGCCGCCTGGACGGCGTTCGCCTGCTTGCCCAACAGGTCTGCCAGCTCGGCCAGGGCCCGGCTGTCGCCACGCAGCGTCTCGCGGATCTGCTGGGCGCTTTCGGTAGCCCGGCTCCGCGCCGCATTCAGCTCGTCGGTGTGCCGGCGCAGGGTGTCGCGGATGTCCCGCAACTGGGTTTCCGCATGGTCGGCCGCGCCGCGCAGATCGGCGGTCTGCTGGGCCAGAAGCTCGCCGATCGACCGCGCCTGCGCCGACGACCAGTCCGCCGTCTCACGCAAGGACTTTGCCTGGGTATGCAGCATGGTCGCGATCTTCCGGGCCTCGCCCACCGCGGGGTCGAGGGTCTCGCCCACCTGACCGATACCGGTCTCGATGGCGACCCGGATTTCGCTGGTGCGGGCCGTTAGCAGCGCGTCGAGTTCGCGGGCGCGGCTGTCCGCCATCGTCGAGGCATCGGTCAGCGCGGCGGCCTGTTGCTGCAGCGCCCGGCGGATCGAATCGGTGCGGGCGGAGACGATGTCCGTGGTCCGTGCCAGTTCCTCGGCCTCGCCGCGCAGTGCCGTGCCCAGGGTCTGCACCTGCGCCGTGGCGGCCTCGGCGGCGCGGGTCAGCAGCGTGGCATGGCGGCCGACAGCGTTCTCCACATGCTCCGATTGGCCGGTCACGCGGTCGGCGGCCTGGGCCAGATCGGCGGCCTGGGCCGTCAGGGTGGCCCGGATCGCGACGGTTCCGGCGGCTGCCTTCTCTGCGGCGGCGGCAAGCGCCTGGGCATGCTGCTGCAGGTCGAGACCCAGTCCGTCGATACGTTCGCCGGCCCGGTCCAGCGATGCCGTCAGAGCATCGTCCTGGCGGCGCACCGCGTCCTCGATGCGCTCGGCGAACCCTTCGGCCTGGGTCCGGACCGACGTACCCATCGCCTGCACGCGGGTCGATGCCGTTTCCATCACGCGGTCGAGCAGCCCCGAATGCTGCGTGAGGGCATGCTCGAGCGCGGCGGAGGCGGCATTCGTATGGGCGGCGAGGCCGGTGGCCATACGCTCGACCCGTTCGCCCGCGCGTGCCGCCATCTGGCCGATGGTCTCGGCCTGGGCGTCCAGCGACTCCTTGACCCGCCGCGTCGTCTGCTCGGTCTCCGCGCGCAGGCGCTCTGCGATCTCGTGGCCGCGCCGGCGCGCTGTCTCGCTGGATTCGTCCAGCAGCCCGACATTCTTGTGCAGGGCGTCGGCCACGCCTCTGGTCCGCTCTTCGGCGAGGCCGAGCGCATCCGACATCCGGTCGATGGCGTCGCGGATCAGCCGGTTGATGTCATGGGCCTGTCCGGCGGCGCGGTCCGAGGCCGTCTGCATGTCCGACATCTGCAGCCGCACCGCCGCGGTCAGCTCGTCCGAATGCTCTACCGCCCGCATTGTCGCGGCGGAGAGCAGCTGCGTCTGGCTGTCCACCGTCTGCTGGATGCGCTGGCGCTGGTCGTCGAAGCGGTCGGCGAGGTCGGCAAGCGCGGCGGCCTGTTCCGCCAGCACGCTGCGCATGCCGTTGGCCTCGGTCGCGGCCCGGTCGCTGGTGCGGGCCAGGGATTCCGTCTGCGCGCCCAAGGTCTCGGCAAGCCCGCCGAGCCGGCCGACCGCGCGGTCGCTGGCGCGGGTCAGGTCCTCGGCCTGCCGGCGCAGCGAATCGATGACGACGGCCAGCCGCGATTCCGCAGTCTCCGACGGATAGGTCAGCAACTCAAGCTGCCGGCGCAGCATCTCGGTATGGAAGCGCAGGTCGCGGCCGCGGCGGAAATAGGCGATCAGAAACCACAGCACGAACAGCGGGGCGGCAAAACCCGCGATCAGCGCGCCGAACTCGTGCGGCAGCATCTGTGCGGCGATGCCCCAGCCGAGCGTCCGGTCGACGTAATAGAGGCAGAGGCCGACCCACAGCAGACTCAGCGCGATGCCGCCGATGGCCAGACGGCGGTTCAGCCGCGCGTGCTGCGCCTCAAGGGCGCGGAGATCCGCGATATCCGGGCCGCCGGTGAATCGGCCGCTGCGGGGAAGTTCGGTAACGCTGGCCGGCATCCGCCCACCCTACGCCGATAGCATGCGGATTGGAATTCCCGCGCATCGCCTTGCGGTGCCGGGGGCGGACCGGCATGGTAGCGAGGTTCAACCGCCGGATGCCGCCATGCCGCCCGTGACCATCGAATCGCCTTGCAAGAGCGTCTGCGTGATGGCGGATTTCGACGGCGAACGGCTTTGCTTCGGTTGCTTTCGCTCCGTGGAGGAGATCGCCCGCTGGCGCAGCATGGCGCCGGAGGAGCGGCGGCGGATCATGGCCGACCTGCCCTACCGGCAGCCGGCGCATTGGCTCAAGATCAACCGGGCCGCGACCTTGCCGCCGCGCTGACGGTTCCGCTGCACGCCGGACGTGATAAACTTCCGCTGTCTGCGCCGCCGAGGCGGCGCCAATCGCAGAACAGGGAAGGAAGAACCCATGCATTCCATGGAAGTGCATGATCCGTCGGGCGGCGTGGAGATCACGCAGCTTTTTGCCAATAGGCTCGATGGTCTCGAAGGCAAGACCATCGGCCTGCTGTCCGACGACATGTGGCAGGCGCATCGCATGCTGCCGCTGCTGCAAAAGCAGATCGAGGCCCGCTATCCCTCGGTCAAGGTGATCCCCCACACGGCATTCCCGCAGGGCACGCGCCAGATCGACCGCGAGGAGACGGCCGACCTGGTGGAGCAAAGCGGCGTCGATGCGGTCATCGTCGGCAACGCCGCCTGAGGGGCCTGCGCGACAGCTTGCGGCCGTGCTGCCGCTCGAATCGAACGCAGGGGTATCCCCACCGTCATCCTGACCCGCGACGAGTTCGTCGGCGTCGTCCGCAACGCGCTTGCCGGGCTGGGATTCGATCAGGACGCCTCGATGGTCTGCTTTCCCATCGCGCCCTTCCTGGTCGGCAGCGACCTCGCTCCCATCGAGGCCGCCTTCGACAACTTCATGGATGGGCTGACCGGCTGGCGGCCCAAGACCGACCGGACCGGGCTCAGCATCCCGCCCAGGGTCACCGTGGAAGCCAATGGCTATGAGGCCGCCTTCGACCGGATGAACCGCCTGTTCCTCACCAATCTGTGGGGCGACGGGCTGCCGGTGCTGCCGCCGACCGACGAGCGGGTCGGCTGGATTCTCGAAGGCAGCGACCTGCCGCGCGACCATGTCGTCGGCAAGATCATGCCGCGCGGCGGCATCGCCACGGTGGAGACGCTGGCCGTCGCGCTGGCCATGGCCGGCGGCCGGCCGGAATACATGCCGGTACTGACGGCGGCGATGCAGTGCATCCTCGATCCCGCCGTCGACCACGACAAGTTCCAGGCGACCTCGGCCGCGACCTTCCCGGTGATCGTCGTGAACGGCCCGATCGCCCGGCAGATGCGGCTGAACTCGGGCTTCGGGCTGCTCGGCCCCGACCCGCAGCAGCCGGCGGGGGCCAGCATCGGCCGCGCCATCCGGCTGCTGCTGCAGAATGTGGGCGGCGCCATTCCCGGCGTCGGCACCATGTCGATCTTCGGCAGCATGCGTTACACCAACGCGGTGTTCGCCGAAGACGAGGAGGGTCTGCCCGAAGGCTGGGCGCCGCTGAACACCGAGTTCGGCTATGCGGCGGGCAGCAACACGGTAACGATGTATGTCGCCACCGGGGCGACCAACATCCTGCGCCGCGGCGTCGGCAAGGAGACCGAGGAGCAGGAGGCGCGCGAAAGCCTCCATCGCGTCGCGGGCTACCTGAAGGCGCCGAACCCGCATCTGGCCTATCACCACGAGACGGGCACGCCCGGCGCGCTGCTGATGTCGCGCGTCGTGGCGCAGCAGCTGGTGGCGGCTGGGTGGAGCAAGGACCGTATCCGGCAGTTCCTGTGGGAGCAGGCGCGGATCAGTCGGCAGGAGCTGAAGGATGCGGGAATCGAGCAGTGGATCGAGGCGGAGGGCGACCTGTCGGCGCATGCCGATTATGGCGATCTCTGGCCGATCTGCGCCCGGCCCGACCAGATCCTGCTGGTCGTCGCCGGCGGCTCGCATCCGACCCATAACTTCTGGATGCAGGCCTGGTCGCGCTGCGTGGTGCATGCGCCGATCGCGCTGCCGGCACGCTGGGAGATGCTGATCGGACAGGCCGATGCCGAACTGGGCGGTGCCGGTGAGATGTGCCGGATCGGCTGACGGACAAAAAGAAACGGGGGAGCGGTTGAGCCGCTCCCCCGTATCCGTCAGGCGCGATGCGCAGGCTTAGTTGCCGACCTGGATCACCGCACGGCGGTTCTTCGCTTCCTTCACGCCGTCGCCGGTCTTGACGGCGAGCATCGACTCGCCTTCCGCCGCGACGGAGACGGACGCGACGCCCGCCTTCTTGATCTTCGCGGCGACCGCGTCGGCGCGGGCCATCGAAAGCTTCTTGTTGTAGGCCGGATCGCCCGAGGCATCGGCGTGGGCGACGACCTTCACATCGAGCTTCAGCTTCGAAGCCGAGGCGATGGCGTCGGCCAGGGTCTTCTCCGAATCGGCCGTCAGGTCGGTCGAGTTGAACTTGAAGTAGACCGTGTAGGGGCTGTTCGGGTCCTTCGCGGGCATCGGCGCCGGGGCTGCGGCCGCGGGCTTCGCCTCAAGGGGCTTCATCGCCTCCTCGAAGCCGTTGCGGCAGGCGGCGATGTCGGCCGGCTGGTTGTCTTCCTCGGCCTCTTCCATCCAGCAGTCGAACATGACCTGCGCCTTGGCGGCATTCTTGCCGTCCTTCGCGACCGCGCCGCCGTCGAGCACGGCGATCAGGCGCTTGCGGGCGGCTTCCAGGTCCTTGGTATGGGCTGCGGACAGCGTGCGCGACTTCAGCGCGTCCGGCTGCGCGTCCATGCTGGCGGCCTTGGTCGCCTTCGTGGCGAAATAATAGGCGTCGTCGTAGTCGGCCCGCTTCTCTTCGGCGCGGGCAAAATCGAGATAGCCCTTCTGCAAGGCCTCGGCATAGGAGTTGGTCGGCTTTACGGCCGCGGCCTTCTCGATGACATCGTTCTGGGACGTGAAGCGCTCGGCGCAGCCGGCAAGGCCGAGGGCCAGAAGCGCTGCTGCGGCGATGGATATGCGGTGCATGGGAGACCTCCGGGTGAGACTCCGCGCGGATTCGAGATAAAAAACGGTCGGTGTGCGACGCGCGGCGACGCAAGTGTCCCTGGATGGCCGCAAAATTCAATAAGGAAAGTTACGAAAACGCAACGGTGGAGGCGGAATCAGCCAAAAATAAAACGCGCCGCATGCTTGCGGCGCGTCTTGTCCGGCCGGATAAAGCCGGGCGGTTCGATCGTTAGCGGATCGCCGTCGCGGATGCCGTCGTCGTTTCGGCGGCGCAGTTCTGCGGCGCGGCCTCGCCGGCCGCGGACTTGAAGGTCCCGCCGAAGGCAACCTGAACCGGGCTGTTGAAGAAGGAATCGATGCTTGCCGCCTTGCCGTCCTTCATCTGCTGGAAGGTGGCGGCCATCTCGGCACAATAACCGTCATGGTCCGCGAGGCTGGCTGCAGAAGCCTCGTTGGCCAGGCTGGTGACGAAGCTGTTCAGCTGCTTCTGGTTGCTCTTGCCGAAGTTGCGGGCGAAGTGCGCCTGGAGATCGGTGCCGTGGCGCGTCAGCTCCGGCCGATAGGTCGTGACGAAGGCGTTGTAGTCGTTGCGCATGTCGCAGCTCAACGCAGCCACCATCAGCCGGGTCTGGAGCCGGCGGACCTGGATCGACATGGGTTCGCTGGACGGCTTTGGCGCCGGCACCGCAGCCGCCGCGGGCCGGATGCATTCGATCGTCGCGACCTTGGTGTTTTCTGCCGCCTCATCGGCGCTGCGTGCCGTTCCGCATGCGGTCAAGGCCACCAACAGGCTCAGTGAAAGAGTCGTGCCGCTCGACATGAAGCGCGCGCGCAGCTTCCGCATAAGGCCTCCCCCGATCCATCGGTACCACCACGGGCGCCCAGCCGGACGCCCCACTCGATGAGCGCAGTGTAATCGCAAAGGCTGCGCAACCATAGATGAAATCTTCGTTGCGCTGGCGTATTATCCAATACTTGCCGAGGGTTCGCTGTCGGCAGATGCCAAAAGGGCATCGCGGTGCGCGGGGTGTGCGACGGCGGCCAGCGCGCTCGCTCGCTCGGCCAGGCTGCGGCCGCGCAATTCGGCGATGCCGTATTCCGTGACCACGAAATCCGCTTCGGAGCGCAGGGTTGTGACCGGGCCGTCGAGTCGCGGCACGTTCCGGCTGATCCGGCCGTCGCGCGAGGCCGCAGGCAGCATGATGACCGCCCGTCCGCG
>JBFWNZ010000219.1:0-6610 GCA_050250795.1 Alphaproteobacteria bacterium
CGTGTGCTCTTCCGATCTTCGGTCCGCCAGCTGCGCGTCGGTGAGGAATTGCGCCACTTGCTGGCCGACCTGCTTGGGCGCGGCGATCTGCGCGATCCGGCGCTGGCCGGGCGTTCGATCACCGTTTCCGAGGTACGGGTCAGCCCCGACCTGCGCAATGCCACGGCCTTCGTGATTCCGCTGGGCGGCGGGGACGACACCGAGATGCTGTCGGCCTTGCGCCGCGCGGCGCCGTTCCTGCGCAGCCAGGTTGCCCGTGCGGTACGGTTGCGCGTGGTGCCGAATCTCAGCTTCCAGCGCGACGAGAGCTTCGATACCGCCCAGCGGATCGACGACATCCTGCATCATCCCGAAGTCGTGCGCGATCTGGACGGCGAGCCGGGCGAAGACGGTCCGGAACGGGATCGGGACGACGATGGGCCGGCGTAGACGGAACGGTGCCCCCGTTCATGGCTGGGTCATTCTGGACAAGCCGACGGGCATGACCTCGACCACGGCCGTCTCGGCGGTGCGGCGGCTGACCGGCGCGGCGAAGGCGGGCCATGCCGGCACGCTGGACCCCCTCGCGACCGGCGTGCTGCCGATTGCCCTGGGCGAGGCGACCAAGACGCTGCCCTATGTGGTGGATGGCCGGAAAAGCTATCGCTTCACCCTGCGCTGGGGCATCGCGACCGACAGCGACGACAGCGATGGCGCGCCCATCGGCGAGGCGCCGGGGCGGCCGGACCGCGCAGCGGTCGAAGCGGTGCTGCCGCGATTCACCGGATTGGTCGCGCAGCGGCCGCCGATCTATTCCGCCATCAAGGTGGACGGCCGTCGCGCCTATGACATGGCCCGTCAGGGCGAGACGCCCGAGCTTCAATTGCGCACGGTGCGGATCGACCGGCTGGCGCTGGTCGACCTTGACGGCGAACAGGCGACCTTTGCCGTCGATTGCGGTCCCGGCACCTATATGCGTGCGCTGGCCCGCGACATTGCCCAGGCGGCGGGCACCCTGGGCCATGTGATCGCGCTGCGCCGGCTGCGGGTCGGTCCCTTCGCCGAGGCGGATGCGATTTCTCTGGACGAACTGGATGCGGTTGGGCAAAGTCCCGCCGTTTTGGAGCACCTTAGGTCGGTCGCGACCGCGCTGGACGACATCCCGGCGCTGGCCCTGACGGAACCAGAGGCAGGACGCCTGCGAAACGGGCAGGCGGTTTCCCTCTTGCGGAAGGTTGATCTGCAACGCATCGCCGGCTTTTCCGACGGCGATACGATCCTGGCAACATACCAGGATATGCCGGTGGCGCTGACGCGCTATTCGGCGGGCGAGGTCAAGCCGCTGCGGGTGCTGAACCTCTAGCAGCAGGAGTCATGCGATGTCGATTACGGCCGAGCGCAAGCAGCAGCTTGTTGAGGAATACGCCACGAAGCCCGGCGATACGGGCTCGCCCGATGTGCAGGTCGCGATCCTGACGGAACGCATCCGCAACCTCACCGAACATATGCAGACGCACAAGAAGGACTTCCATTCCCGGCGCGGCTTGCTGGTGATGGTCGGTCAGCGGCGCCGTCTGCTCGACTATGTGAAGCAGAAGGACACGGCCCGTTACGAGTCCCTGATCCAGAGGCTCGGACTGCGTCGTTGACGCAGACGGGTACGACGATGCGCCGGGCGTTTCGTGCCCGGCGCATGTATGCCGGACCGGCCGATCCAATCGCCGGGGCCGGGCATACAAGATGCCGGGGCAGCAAGATTGCCGCGGCAAGACGCCTCAAACTCGATGGGTCTCGACCGGCAGGCGACGCGGTTGACGGGTAGGGGAAGACTAACATTGGATTCCGGCCGATGGCGGCCGGAGCGCCGCGGCGTTGGATCCGCGGCGTCAGACCGCGAAGGACAATCGAAGAATGTTCAAAATCACGAGAAAAGAGATCAACTGGGGCGGCCGGCCGCTCATCCTGGAGAGCGGGCGCATCGCCCGCCAGGCCGATGGCGCCGTGCTGTGCACCTATGGCGGCACGCAGGTGCTGTGCACCGCGGTGGCCCAGAAGCAGGTGAAGCCGGGCGTCGACTTCTTCCCGCTGACCGTGAACTACCAGGAAAAGGCGTTTGCCGCCGGTAAGATTCCGGGCGGCTTTTTCAAGCGCGAAGGGCGTCCCAGCGAAAAGGAGACGCTGACCTCGCGTCTCATCGACCGGCCGATCCGGCCGCTGTTCGCCGACGGCTTCCGCAACGAGACCCAGGTCATCTGCACCGTGCTGACGCACGACATGGAGAACGACCCGGATATCGCCGCACTGGTCGGCGCCTCGGCGGCGCTGACGATCTCGGGCATCCCGTTCCTCGGGCCGCTCGGCGCGGCGCGCGTCGGCTATGTCGACGGGCAGTATGTGCTGAACCCGGCGCTGGACGCCGAAGGCTCCAGCCTGGACCTCGTCGTCGCCGGCACCCGCGAAGGCGTGCTGATGGTCGAGTCCGAGGCGTCGGAACTGGACGAAAAGACCATGCTGGGCGCGGTCATGTTCGGCTTCCGCGAGTTCCAGACGGTGATCGACGCGATCATCGCCTTTGCCGAATCCTGCGCGAAAGAGCCTTGGGACGTGCCGGGCAAGCCCGAAGCCTATGACGCGGTCAAGGCGCGGGTCTGGGCGCTGGGCGAGGCCGCACTGCGCGACGCCTATGGCCTGACGGTCAAGCAGGCGCGCGTCGAGGCGATCTCGCAGGCCAAGGCAACGGTGCTGACGGCCCTGACCGAAGAGGGGCTCAACGTCGAACTCGGCGCCGCGCTGTTCAAGAAGCTGGAGAAGGACATCGTCCGCGGCAGCATCCTCAAGACCGGGATGCGCATCGACGGCCGCGACACCAAGACGGTGCGGCCGATCGTGGCGGAGGTGGGCGTTCTGGGCCGGGCGCATGGCTCGGCGCTGTTCACCCGCGGCGAGACCCAGGCGCTGGTCGTCACCACCCTGGGCACCGGGCAGGACGAGCAGATCGTGGACGCGCTCGAAGGCGAGTATCGCGAGCGCTTCATGCTGCACTACAACTTCCCGCCCTACTCCGTTGGCGAAGCGTCGTTCCTGCGCAGCCCCGGCCGTCGCGAGATCGGCCATGGCAAGCTGGCCTGGCGCGCCATCCGTCCCATGCTGCCGGTGAAGGACGACTTCCCCTACACCATCCGCGTGGTCTCCGAAGTGACGGAGTCGAACGGCTCCTCCTCGATGGCGACGGTCTGCGGCACCTCGATGTCGCTGATGGATGCCGGCGTGCCGCTGGTGCGGCCCTGCGCGGGCATCGCGATGGGCCTGATCAAGGAAGACGATGGCTTTGCAGTCCTGTCGGACATCCTCGGCGACGAGGACCATCTGGGCGACATGGACTTCAAGGTCGCGGGCACCGAGACGGGCATCACCGCATTGCAGATGGACATCAAGATCACCTCGATCACCGAGGAGATCATGACCATCGCACTGGAGCAGGCGCGTGCCGGCCGTCTGCACATCCTGGGCGAGATGAGCCGCGGCATCGCGGCGGCTCGCGACAGCGTGTCTTCGACCGCGCCGCGCATCACGACGATCAACATCCCGCGCGAGAAAATCCGCGAAGTGATCGGCCAGGGCGGCAAGGTGATCCGCGAGATCTGCGAAGTCACCGGCGCCAAGATCGACATCGAGGACGACGGGACGGTCAAGGTCGCCGCGGTGGACGAGGCGGCAGGGCAGAAGGCGCTGGACTGGATCAAGTCCATCGTCGCCGAGCCGGAGCTGGGCGTGATCTACGTCGGCAAGGTCGTGAAGGTGATGGAGTTCGGCGCCTTCGTGAACTTCCTGGGATCGCGCGACGGTCTGGTCCACATCTCCGAGCTGGCGGCCGAGCGCGTGCCGTCGGTCGAGAGCGTGGCCAAGGTCGGCGACGAGGTGAAGGTCAAGGTCATCGGCTTCGACGACCGCGGCAAGGTCAAGCTGTCGATGCGTGCGGTCAACCAGGAGACCGGCGAGGAAATCCCGGTCGAGCCGCGCCAGCCGCGCGAGCGCCGCGATGGCGAAGGCGGCCGGAGTGAAGGTCGGGGCGACCGCGAGGGCGGCCGGCGCCGCAGCCGGAACGACTGATCCAGGCGTTCTCAAGCCGAAACGCGAATGGCCCGGATGTTCTCCGGGCCGTTTTCGTATCCGCCGTCCGGTGAAGGGCCGGCGTCAGGCCTGGGGGTTGACCATCCCGATCACGTGATAGCCGCTGTCGACATAGTGCACTTCGCCCGTGACGCCGGCCGACAGCGGCGAGAGCAGATACAGGCCGGCACCCCCGACATCGGACAGCTGGGTGTTGCGGCGCAGCGGCGCGTGCTCGCCCTGCCATTTGTAGACGAAGCGGGCGCTGCCGATGGCCGATCCTGCCAAGGTGCGCATCGGCCCGGCCGAAATGGCGTTGACCCGCACCCCCGTCTTGCCGAGATCGGTGGCGAGGTAGCGCACGCTCGCCTCCAATGCGGCCTTGGCCACGCCCATGACGTTGTAGTTCGGCATGACCCGCTCCGAGCCGGCATAGGTCAGCGTCACCAGGCTGCCCCCTGCCGTCATCAGCGGTGCTGCCCGGCTGGCGACGGCGGTAAAGGAGTAGCAGGAGATGTCCATGGTCCGCAGGAAGTTCTCGCGGCTCGTGTCGAGATAGCGGCCCTTGAGCTCTTCCTTGTCGGAATAGGCGACCGCGTGCAGCACGAAATCCAAGCCGCCCCATGCCGCGCCGATCTTCTCGAATGCCGCGTCGATCTGGTCCGGCTCGGCGACATTGCAGGGCAGCAGGAGCTCCGAGCCGGCCGATTGCGCCAGCGGCTCGACACGCTTCGCAAACGCCGTGTCCTGATAGGTGAAGGCGAGCGTTGCGCCGTGCCGCGCCAGGGTTTCGGCGATACCCCAGGCAATGGAATGGTCGTTGGCAACGCCCATGATCAGGCCGCGGCGGCCGGCCATCAGCCCCGCAGTATCAGACATGCCGCTCACCCGGACCCGGCCTTGCCGCATCGCATGGCGTTACGCGGCGCGGCTGGTGCCCCTTCCTGCGCGATCCCATGCGTCAACCGTCGTAGCGCTTGAAGACCAGGCTCGCGTTCGTCCCGCCGAAGCCGAAGCTGTTGGACATGACGCAGTCCAGCGTCACATCGTCCTGGCGCTCCCGCACAATGGGGAAGCCCTCAGCCTGGGGGTCCAGATTCTCGATATTGGCGGAGGCGGCGATGAAGTTGTTTTCCATCATCAGCAGCGAGTAGATGGATTCATGAACGCCGGCCGCCCCCAGCGAATGGCCGCTGAGCGACTTGGTCGAACTGATGGGCGGCACCTTGTCGCCGAAGACCTGCCGGATCGCCTCAAGCTCCTTGATGTCGCCGACCGGCGTCGAGGTGCCATGCGCATTGATATAGCCGACCGGCATGTTCAGCCGGTCCAGCGCCATCCGCATGCAGCGCATCGCGCCTTCGCCCGAGGGCTGCACCATGTCGTAGCCGTCAGAGGTTGCGCCGTAGCCGGCGACCTCGGCGTAAATCTTCGCGCCGCGCGCCTTCGCGTGCTCCAGCTCCTCCAGGACCACCACCCCGCCGCCGCCGGCGATCACGAAACCGTCACGGTCGCGGTCGAAGGCGCGGCTGGCGCGTTCGGGCATGTCGTTGTAGCCCGAGGACAGGGCCGGCATGGCGTCGAACAGCATTGTGAATGTCCAATGCAGTTCCTCGCCGCCGCCGGCGAACATGATGTCCTGCTTGCCCCACTGGATCAGTTCCGCGCCGTTGCCGATGCAATGCGCGCTGGTCGAGCAGGCGGAGCTGATGGAATAGTTGACGCCCTTGATCTTGAACGGGGTCGCCAGGGTGGCGGAGTTGGTGCTCGACATGGTGCGGGGCACCATGTACGGGCCGATCCGCTTGGCGCCCTTCTCGCGCAGGGTGTCCACCGACTGCACCATGCTGCGCATCGAGGGACCGCCCGAGCCCATCACGATGCCGGTGCGCTCATGCGACACCTCGTCCTCGCCCAGGCCGGAATCGGCGATCGCCTCCTGCATGGCGATGTAGTTATAGGCGGCACCGTCGCCCATGAAGCGCAGGACGCGCCGGTCGATATGCTCTGCCAGATCGATATCGAGCGAGCCGTGCACATGGCTGCGCAGGCCCAGCTCGCGATATTCCTCGCAAAAGGTGATGCCGGACCGACCTTCGCGCAGGGAGTCCAGAACCGCCTGCTTGTTGTTGCCGATGCTGGAAACGATGCCCAGCCCGGTGACGACGACACGCCGCATGGCTTCGACCCGCTGTTCCGTCAGTTCGAGGTGGTAAACAACCCGACGCGCATATCCTTCACCTCGTATATGGGTTCGCCATCGGATTTCAGAATACCGTCCGCGATGCCCATCACGAGTTTGCGCATGATCACCCGCTTCATGTTGATGTGATAGGTGATCTTCTTCGCCGTTTCCAGAACCTGACCGGAGAACTTGACCTCGCCCACGCCAAGCGCGCGGCCGCGGCCCAGTCCGCCGACCCAGCCAAGGAAGAATCCGACCATCTGCCACATCGCATCCAGGCCGAGACAGCCCGGCATGACCGGATCGTTCTCGAAATGGCACTTGAAGAACCAGAGA
>JBFWNZ010000220.1:0-6595 GCA_050250795.1 Alphaproteobacteria bacterium
CGAGCGATCCGACCGCGACGAACTGGTCGCCCTGTTCACCATGGTCGATGCGACCGTGGCACCCTGCCACAGCATCAAGGACATCTTCGAGGACGTGCATTACCAGGCGCGCGGCAACATCGCGTCGGTCGAGGACGAGGAACTGGGCGGGCCGATCCGGATGCAGAACGTGATCGGCCGCTTCTCCAACTCCAATCCGCGCATCCGCCACGCAGGGCCGCGCCTGGGCTCGTCGAACCGGCAGGTTCTGATCGACATGCTCGGCTTCGACGAAACGGAACTGTCCGCGGCCGGCTACAAATTCGATTAGGGCTCAGCGAAAGGCGATGGAGGCAAAGGCCTCGTCGATGGAGTCCTGGGCCCAGGTTGCCGGCGGCGTCGGTGCCGCGCCGCCGGACATCGGCAGGAATGTGCCCTCGTTTGGGTCGTCCAGGGTCACGCCGCCCTGCGGCGTATCGACCGCGATGGCGCCATCCAGGATCATGAACCCGTAGTGGAACTGCCCCGGCGGCATGCCAGAGGCCAGCGGGCCGCCGAAGAACTCGGTTCCGCGGATGCCGATAGTCGCAACCGGGGTGGTGAAGGCCACGGCTTGCGGCATCTGCTTGCCGATCGCGCCGGACAGGAACTTGAAGGTGCCGGCAACCACGCGGATGGCCTGTTCGCTGCGCCGGCTGTCCGGCCGCATGTCATAGACCAGTTCGTCGAGCCCCACGCGGGCCTCGGCGCCGAGCGTCAGGCGCGAATCGTCGAGAAACGCCAGTTCGGCGCGGGCATCCTTGCCCGTCTCTACGGTCCCGTTCCGGTGGACCGGCGAGCCGACGGCCAGCGCCACGCGCGTATTGCCCAGCACCTCGCTGGCGTCGCCCTGCAAGCGGACGACCCGCCCTGCCACTTCCTGGGCGAATGCCTCGGACACGCAGGAAAACCCGATCAGGACCAGCCCTATGGCCGCCAGCCGTCCGATCATCGGGGGACCGCGATCACCTGACCGGGATAGATCTTATCCGGATCCCGAATTTGGTCCTGATTGGCCTCGTAAAGCACGGAATAGCGGAAGCCGCTGCCCAGGGCATGACGCGCGATCCGCCACAGGCTCTGCCCCGGCTGGACCACGATGTATCGATCCCCGGCGAACCCGACCAGCGGTTCGGACCGCGAGAAGGGCAGTTCGATCCGCGCCACCACCTTGTCATCTGCCAACTGGTCGACGCGCAGCGTGTACAGACCCGGCGCCACCGTCCCTTCGGGACGCAGCGACCAGCGGCCATCGGGCGAAACCGGCACCGTGCCGATGGGCTTGTTGTTCAGATAGACCCGCACATTGCGTGCCGCGCCCGACGGCGAGGGCACATTCGCGGTGCCGCTCAGCGACAGGTTGCCCTCGTCGTCATAATCGATCACATCCAGGGTCAGCGAGTTCGGCGGCGGCGGCCCGTCGGGACGTTGCAGGATACGGCTGGGCCCCTTGCCGTCGCGCGGCGTCAATACCGCGACGGCCGGCTCCTTCGCCCGTCCGCCCGGACGCTCGGGCACCGACAGCACGACCACATGGTCCGATTGGTGGGTCGTCCCGTCCTGCGTCGCCTCCAGCGTGAACTGCCGTTCGCCCGGCTCGATGGGATGGTCCGGCACGATCACCCACTCGCCGCGCGCATCGGCGGTCGCCTCGCCCACGACCGATTCGCCGTCCATCACGCGCACCTTGGCACCCGGCCGCGCGCGGCCGGCAATCACGGCATTGCCGCTGGGATCGATCCGCACGACGTCGAAGCTGGGCGTGTCCGGGGAACGCGTCTCCGCCTTGGGCGACGGCACGGCGTCGCCGGCCGCACCCGGCACAGGACGCGCGGGTTCCGGCTCGCCGGTCAGCCAAGTATTGAGACCCAGCGCCAGCAACAGAATGACGACGCCGACGACCCCGATCAGGATAAAACGATTCAAACGCCCCTCGCTCGTGGCTCGCGGAGAGGATCACCGCGCCTAAGGCTACCGGCGCCGGGAAGCCGACGCAACCGGCAGGCTTGTCCTGAGACGGCGGCTAATCGAGCGATTTCAGGTAAACGGCGATGGCCCCCCGATCCGTATGCGTCAGGCGGCTCGTCGAATTCTCCACGACCTCAGCCATCTCGCCGCCCACGAAATCGCCATCGGGCATCATGCCGGATTTCAGCATCGTCGCGATGTCGACTTCCGACCAGTCCCGCAGGTCGGCCGAGCGGATGCCGGGCACCCGCGAATGGTCCGCTTCGCCGTTGCCGGCCAGGGCCGCGTCGCGGTCGACCGCACCGAAGGCATTGCGGGGCGAATGGCATTCGCCGCAATGCCCCAGAACCTCGACCAGATACGCCCCGCGCTGCCATTCCGGAGACCGGCCTGCGGGCGTCTCCGAACGCCCCGGCGTGAAGAACAGCGCCTGCCAGACCCCCATCAGCCAGCGCTGGTTGAAGGGAAAACTCAAATCGTGCGATTGGCTGGGCTTCGGCTGCGGCGCAACCGTCTGCAGATAGGCCCAAAGATCGGCCAGGTCGGCATCGCTCACCCCCGTGTAGGAGGTGTAAGGGAACGCTGGATAGTAGTAGCTGCCGTCGGGTCTCCGCCCCTCGCGCATGGCCGCCTCGAAATCGGCGAATGTCCACCGGCCGATGCCGTGCGCCGGATCGGGCGTGATGTTCGGGGTATGGAACGCTCCGAACGGCGTTTCCAGGGGACGGTCGCCGGCAAGCGCGGGTCCCTCGCCCTTGTCGCCGGTGTGGCAACCGAAACATCCCGCCGCATCGAAGATATAGCGACCCCGCTCGATGGCTGCCGAATCGGCAGCCGTCGCAACGGTTGTACCGGCGACCAGCATGCAGGCCGCCGCCAGAACACGGACAAGCCTGCGCAAAGCGTTCCGGTGCAGGTCCATGCTCAACGGCGTCCCCGCCCTATTCGGCTTTCGGTCCGCGATAGGCGCTGTGGCAGCCGCCGCATCCGTTCTTGCCCAGCGAGTCGAAGGCTGCCGCGATCACCGCCTTGTCGCCGGTGTCGGCCGCTGCGGACAATGCTGCGGCTTCAGCTTCCATCTTGGCCACCGCCGCCTGGAATCCGGGCATATCCTCCCAGATTTTCGGCAGGGCGCGCGTCATCTTCGGATCGACCGTTCCGCGTCCCGATCCCGCCGGGAACATGGCCGGCAGCGATTTTGTGTCGGCAGCCATCTTCTCGGCCGCGGCCTTGACTGCCGCCGCGTCGCCCTTGTCCTCGGTCACGAAGGCTTTGACGATGCCCGTCTGCTGGCCGAAATCTTTCATGACATCGACGCGCTGCTTGATGGCGGCTGCGGCCTGGGCCATGTCCGGCATCGACTTCTTGGTCGACTGCCAGTACCCCAACGCGCCCACGATAACCGCCAGGACGACGGCAATAACGATGATCGGCTTAGGCATCCCGATTGTCTCCCCCTGCAAGCGCATATCCGTGCGGACTGTCTTTCCGCCTGTGGGGCACCATGCTATGGGCGCGAAACGCCAGCAAGCCAGCGGCGTTCACAGTTGTGTGACATGATTGCGAGCTCATAGAGGAACCCGATGCCCGAGATCGGCAGCGTCTGCGTTTATTGCGGTTCGTCCGGCCGGGGCCGTGCCGGCCATCTGGCAGCGGCCCGCGACCTCGGCACCACCCTCGCCCGCGAGGGCGTGCGGCTCGTCTATGGCGGCGGCCGGGTCGGCCTGATGGGCGCCGCCGCCGATGCCGCGCTCGCCGCCGGCGGCGATGTCACCGGGATCATTCCCGCCTTTCTCCAGGCCCTGGAACTGGCGAATAGCCGGGTCGGCCAGTTGATCGTCACCGACACCATGCATTCCCGCAAACAGCGGATGGCGGAGTTGAGCGACGGCTTCGTCATACTTCCCGGCGGTCTCGGCACGCTCGACGAAGCCTTCGAGATCGTCACCTGGCGCCAACTCGGGCTGCACGACAAGCCGATCGTGGTGCTGGACGTGGATGGGTACTGGCAGCCGCTCAAGGCTCTGCTCGATCACATCCTGGCCGAGAACTATGTCCGCGAGGACCATGCCCGGCTGGTGCGTTTCGTCGGACGGGTCGATCAGGTTCTGCCGACGCTGCGGTCGATGCCCGCCTCCGGCAGCCGCATCGACCTGAAATGGAGTTGACCTGCGACCACAAGAGTCGTGCCAGCGCGAATTCTGGTGATATTGTGCGGCGGCCGGCCCGCCGGCACCCGACGCAGCTTCCCGGCTGCGTCCGCGCAGGGCCGCCCCGACCGTCCGAACTGACAGGAAACGACCAGATATGCTCGATCTTATGAAGATTGCCCGGACCGAAGCCGATGGCGGCGACCTCGTCGGTCTGCTCGGAAGCCTCTACGAACCCACCGATCTCCGGCCGACCGGCTATCCGAACGCGCTCATCTGGAAGGGCGGGAACCATGACGGCAAGGTCAACCCCATCGCCCATTCGCTGACCGACGCCTTCGCGCTGCTGGGCACGGTGATGGCGGCCGACGTGCTGGGCCTGCCCTTCTATGCGGTGCCGATGTGGGCGCAGATCCGCCACGACCGCAAGCTCGAGCCGCTGAGCTGGTTCGGCAACATGCCCTGCACCTCGATCAAGTGGTCGACCGCCGGCGACGCCTATGTCAATGACGGCAAGGGCGGCAAGGTGGTGGTGATGGGCAAGTCGGGCAATGCGCCCCTGCGCACCCAGGCCGGCGTCTATTGCAACGTGCGCCCCTACGGCAACATCACGGTCGTGCGCTGCATGCCCTGCCTGCCCTATTCCCAGGACAAGGCCAAGTTCGACGTCGATCCCAAGACCGGCATCGTGCATTCCGAGATGAACACGCCGGGCGTGCAGATGGCCTATGCCTGCCGGCTGTTCCTGAAGATGGTGAACGACAGCGGCAAGCTGGGCCGCGTCGCCTTCAAGCCGACCCAGGCGATGGAGGACGGCATCAATGCCGGCCTGCTGTCCTGGATGCTGCAGGGCACGAAGTTCAAGATCGGCCGCAAATGGGCGGTCAACGCCTATGACGAGCACCGCGAGCGGGTGGACCGGATCATCGCCCTGCTGCCGGCCGACTTCAGGAAGGGCATGGAGAACTGGACCGGCCAGATCGAGCAGCACATCGCCGACACCAATTACGGCCTGCTGATCTGGGACCTGATCGAGAAGCGCGACGTCCTCGTGCTGGCGACCGATCTCGACGGCGACCGGCTGACCGACCTGCTGGCCGACATCTCCGACCCGCTGCGCCGCTTCGGCCAGATCGTGCTCGACCATGTCGGCACCAAGGCCAAGATGAACGACCTGTGGACCCAGATGGGTTACACGACCGGCAATGGCCGCGACATGACCTCGGTCATGCACCGCATGGCCGGCCCGCCCATCCACGAGCAGACGCTGGGCTCGGCCGACGCAATGCTGCTGCGCCTGCTGGACGGCGACGAGACGGTGGGCGGCACCAAGCAGCCCTACGACCCGCGCATCCATTTCGTCCTGATCCGCGACGCCTATCTCGACGCCAATCCCAAGAATGCCGCTTTGGGTGGCTGGTTCGACGACGTGATCGCCAAGTTCGATGAAATTTATGCCGGCAACCGGCCCGGCTTCATCGAGGGCTACGAGAAGCTCAAGGCCGCCATCAAGCCCTGGGGCAAGTGACGGCACGGGGCCGCATCGCCCAAGACGGTGCGGCCCCTTTACTTCTGCCCTACTGGTCGTCCTTGCGGCGCAGCTGGTTCTTGGGCAGCGGCGGCAGCCCCGGCGGAACCTCGCAGACATAGTTCGCCCGCAGCTTGCTGTTCATCGGACAGGGATTGAATATCCGGTCCTCGGACAGGAAGACGACCGACGCCCGCGGATCCTCGCACTGCTTCTGGGCTTCCTGGGCAAGCGCCGCCTCCGTCGCGGTGTGCGCATTGAAGCAGACCGACACCACTTCGCGCTCGTCGCCGGGCAACAGCTTGGGCGGCGTCACCTTGGACGGTTCGCCGCTGCAACCGACCAGGACGGCAAAGGCGGCCAGAACCGCCATTCTGCGGCTCATCGGCCCAGCTCGCGCATTGCCGCGTCCAGCCCTTCCAGCGTCATCGGGAACATCCGGTCATCCATGATCTCGCGCATCACCCGGATCGATTCATAGTAATCCCAAAGCTTTTTCGATTGCGGGTTCAACCAGACCGCGCGCGCATAGGTCCGCAGCACCCGCTGCATCCAGACCGAACCCGCCTCCTCGTTCCAATGCTCGACGCTGCCGCCGGGATAAACGATCTCATACGGGCTCATCGTGGCATCGCCGACGAACACCGCCTTGTAGTCCGGCGGATAGGTCCGCAGCACCTCCAGCGTGCTTCGCGTCTCGGCATGGCGGCGGCGGTTGTCCTTCCAGACGCCCTCGTACAGGCAGTTGTGGAAGTAGAAATACTCCAGATGCTTGAACTCGGACCGCGCCGCCGAGAACATCTCCTCGCAGACGCGGATATGGTCGTCCATCGAGCCGCCGATATCCAGGAACAGCAGCACCTTCACCGTGTTCCTGCGCTCCGGCACCATCTTGATGTCGAGATAGCCCGCATTGCTTGCCGTCGAATGG
>JBFWNZ010000221.1:0-6582 GCA_050250795.1 Alphaproteobacteria bacterium
ACGATGACACGGGACGGCCCAGCGCCTCCAACAGCACGGCCGGATCGCTGCCTGCCGGGAGTGCCGGGTCGAAACCGCTGACGACGGGCTTCAGCGCATCCGGCGCCGAACCCTGGGCGCGCAGATGCCGGATCAGCCCGGCGGCGACGAAGGTCTTGCCGATATCCGTGCCGGTGCCGGTGACGAAGACGGCACTCATGCCGGCCGGCGGAACGGGATGCGGGCCGCGACCAGGGCGGCGAGGCGCTCGATCTCGGCGTCCGGGTGATTGGCCGTGAAGGCGAACCGCAGCCGCGCGGTGCCGGCGGGAACGGTCGGCGGACGGATCGGGGCGACCAGGAATCCCTCCTCCATCAGCATGGCAGAGGCAGCCAGGGTCGGTTCGGGTTCGCCGATCAGCAGCGGCACGATGGGGCTCTCGGCCGGCGGCAGGTTGAGCCGCGCGGTGAAGAGCCGGGCCTTCTGCACCGGCCGGGCGGCATAGTCGGGTTCGGCCGCGATCAGGTCGAGCGCGGCAATGGCGGCGGCGACGGTCGCCGGCGGCAGGCCGGTGGAGTAGACCAGGGTGCGGGCACGGGTCTTCATCAGGTCGACGACCGGCTTCGCCGCGCAGAGATAGCCGCCATAGCCGCCCACGGCCTTGGACAGCGTGCCCATCTGCAAGGGCACATCGGCCTTGGCGCCGTCGGCGAAGCTGGAGCCGCGGCCGCCGCCGATCACGCCCAGCCCATGCGCGTCGTCGGTCATCAGCCAGGCATCGTGCCGGGCGCATAGATCGGCGAGGTCGTGCAGCGGCGCAAGATCGCCGTCCATCGAGAACACGCCGTCGGTGACGAGAAGGGTGTGGCGCGCCTGTGGCCGCGCCGCCGCCAGAAGCTCCTCGGCATGCGCGACGTCGTTGTGGCGGAAGGTCAGAATCCGGGCACCGGACAATTGTCCCCCCGACCAGATGCAGGCATGCGCCAGTTCGTCGACCAACACGAGGTCGTCCGCACCGGCCAAGGTCGGGATGATGCCGCTGTTGGCGAGATAGCCGGAGCCGAACACGCAGGCATCCTCGGTCCCCTTCACCGCCGCCAGCTTCGCTTCCAGTTGGGCGAACAAGGGATGGTTGCCGGTGATGAGGCGCGAGGCGCCGGAGCCGACGCCATAGCGCTCGATGGCGGCGATGGCCGCCGCCTTGATCGCCGGGTGCTGGCTGAGATTCAGATAGTCGTTGCACGAGAAGGAGAGCAGGCGCCGCCCGCTGCGCACCACCCACATGCCGTCCTCGCGCGCGCTGTCCACCAGCGTGCGGCGAAGGGTCCGCCGGTCGAGGTCGGCCAGTTTGGCGCGGGCGAAGTCTTCGAGCGAGTGCATGGGGTCCTTGCGCGGTTTGCCTTGACGGTCCGCGGGGTGTACCGCTAGGTCGATGCGTCTACAATAGCGCCCGACAACAATCGGCAGTGCCGCAGATGCCCGACACGCATGTTACCGCCGCGATTCCCCCTTCGCAGCCCGCCCCGGGAACGGTGCGCCACGACTGGACGCGCGACGAGTTGCGCGCCCTGTTCGCGCTGCCCTTCCCGGAACTCATGTTCCGGGCGCAGAGCGTGCATCGCATGCATTTCGATCCGGCGGAGGTGCAGGTCTCGACCCTGCTGTCGATCAAGACCGGCGGCTGTCCCGAGGATTGCGCCTATTGTCCGCAGAGCGCGCACCACGAAGCGGTGCTGCCGGCGTCCAAGCTGATGGCGGTGGAGGGCGTGCTGGCCGAGGCGCGGGCCGCGCGCGATTCCGGTGCCAGCCGGTTCTGCATGGGTGCCGCCTGGCGCTCGCCCAAGGACCGCGACCTCGACACGGTCTGTGCGATGGTCGAAGGGGTGAAGGCGCTGGGCATGGAGACCTGCGTGACCCTCGGCATGCTGACGGCACCGCAGGCGCAGCGGCTCAAGGATTCGGGGCTCGACTACTACAACCACAATCTCGACACCTCGCCCGAGCACTATCCCACGATCATCTCGACCCGCACCTATCAGGACCGGTTGGACACGCTGGCGCATGTCCGCGACGCGGGGATCAATGTCTGCTGCGGCGGCATCGTCGGGCTGGGCGAGACGGGCGAGGACCGGGTCGGCATGATCCATGCGCTCGCCACCCTGCCGGCGCATCCGGAGAGCGTGCCGATCAACCTGCTGGTGCAGGTCGAGGGCACGCCGCTGGCCGACGGACGGACGGTCGATCCGCTGGATTTCGTGCGCACCGTCGCGGTGGCGCGGATCGCCATGCCGGCCTCCATGGTGCGGCTGTCGGCGGGACGCGAGGATATGAGCGACGAGATGCAGGCGCTGTGCTTCCTCGCCGGTGCGAACTCGATCTTCTACGGCCCCAAGCTGCTGACCACGCCGAACCCGGACCAGGATCGCGACCGCCGCCTGCTCGACCGGCTCGGCATGGTGCCGATGCAGGGCTGATACACCCTTTATCCCTCATGCTGAGCCTGACGAAGCATGAGCGGCCCCGCTGTCGGTGCGGGCCTCATCCTTCGTCAGGCTCAGGATGAGGGGAGAGGGCCGGTCGTATGGCGGTATCCGACGACGGCGGTGCAGGGACCGAACGGCCGGGCTGGTTCCACGCCGGCTATCCGCATGTCTGGCTGCCCTATACGCAGATGAAGACGGCCGCGCCGCCGCTGCCGGCGGTGCGCACCTATGGCAGCCGGATCGTGCTGGCGGACGGGCGCGAACTCGTCGATGGCATCGCAAGCTGGTGGACGGCCTGCCACGGCTATAACCATCCGCATATCGCCGAGGCCGTGCGGCACCAGCTCGACCTCATGCCGCATGTCATGTTCGGGGGACTGGCGAATGAGCCGGCGCTGACCCTGGCGCGGCGGCTGGCGGCGCTGCTGCCGGGCGACCTGTCGCATGTGTTCTTCAGCGACAGCGGCTCGGTGGCCGTCGAGGTCGCGATGAAGATGGTGACCCAGTACTGGCTGAACCGGGGTGAGCGCGGGCGCACCCGCTTTCTCGCTTTTCGCGGCGCCTATCACGGTGACACCATCGCGACGATGTCGGTCTGCGACCCCGAGGAGGGGATGCACAGCCTGTTCGTCGGCCTGCTGCCGCCGCAGGTCATCGCCGACCTGCCGCGGGATGCGGCGGGCGAGGCGGCGCTGGACGAATTGCTGGCGCGCGAGGGGCGCGGCCTTGCCGGCATCCTGGTGGAGCCGTTGGTGCAGGGGGCGGGCGGCATGCTGTTCCACGGCCCCGACGTGCTGCGGCGGTTGCGCATGGCCGCCGACCGCCACGGGCTTCCGCTGATCTGCGACGAAATCTTCACCGGTTTCGGCCGCACTGGCACCATGTTCGCCTGCGAGGCGGCGGGGGTGGTGCCCGACATCGTGACGCTCTCCAAGGCGCTGACCGGCGGCGCCATGGCGCTGGCTGCGACAGTGGCGCGGACGCCGATCTTCGAGGCCTTCCTGTCCGACGATCCGGGCAAGGCGCTGATGCATGGGCCGACCTACATGGCGAACCCGCTGGCCTGCGCCGCCGCCAATGCCTCGCTCGACCTGTTCGCGACCGAGCCGCGGCTGGCCCAGGCGGCGGCCGTCGGCGCGGCGCTGGAACGCGGGCTCGCGCCCTGCCGCGTCCTGCCCGGCGTGCGGGATGTGCGGGTGCTGGGCGCCATCGGCGTGGTCGAACTCGACCGCATCGACGATCTGAACGGCCTCAAGCGCCGCTTCGTGGATGCCGGCGCCTGGGTCCGGCCCTTCGGCCGCATCGTCTACCTGACGCCGGCGCTCAGCATCGGAGAGGAGGACTTGTCCATCCTCACCGATGCCGTCGTCGGGGTGCTTGGCGGTTAGGCCTTCGCCGCTGCGTCCAGTGCCTGGGACAGGTCGGCGAGGATGTCGTCGATGTGCTCGATGCCGATGGACAGGCGCACATAGCCCTCGCTGACGCCGGAGCGAAGCTGGTCCTCGGCCGACAGCTGCGAGTGGGTGGTGGTCGCCGGGTGGATGGCCAGCGAGCGGGCGTCGCCGATATTGGCGACATGGTAGAACATCTTGAGCGCGTCGATGAAGGCGCGGCCCGCGGCGAGCCCGCCCTTCAACTCGAAGCCCACGAGGCCGCCGAATCCGCCCTTGAGATAGGTCTCGGCGCGGCGCTTCTGCTCCTTGTCGCCATGGGCGCCGGCGAAGATGACCTTTGATACTTCCTTGCGCCCCTTCAGAAAGTCGGCGACGCGCGCGGCGTTGCGGCAATGCTCGCGCATGCGCAGCGGCAGCGTCTCAAGCCCCTGGATGAACTGGAAGGCGTTGAAGGGACTCATCGCCATGCCCATGTCGCGCAGCAGCGTGACCCGCGCCTTGATGATGTAGGCGATGGGGCCCAGCGGCTTCACCGCCTGCGTCCAGACCGCGCCGTGATAGCTGGGGTCCGGCCGGTTCAGCAGCGGGAAGCGGTCGGCATGCTTCTCCCAGTCGAAGTTGCCGCCATCGACGATCAGGCCGCCGATCGAGGTGCCGTGGCCGCCGATATATTTGGTCGTCGAATAGACGACCACGCTGGCGCCGTGATCGAAGGGCCGGCAGAGGATCGGCGCGGCCGTGTTGTCGACGATCAGCGGCACGCCCAGCTCGCGGCCGATCTTCGCCACCTCGGCGATGGGGAACACCGTCAGCTTCGGGTTCGGCAGCGTCTCGGCGTAATAGGCGCGGGTGCGGGTATCCGTCGCCCGGCGGAAGGCCTCGGGATCGGCGGGGTCGACGAAGCGCACCTCGATGCCCATGGTCTTGAGCGTGTTCTGGAACAGGTTCCAGGTGCCGCCATAGAGGTCGGTGGCCGACACGATGTTGTCGCCGGCCTCGGCGATGTTCTGGATCGCCATGGCCGAGGCCGCCTGGCCCGAACTGACGGCGAGGGCGGCGACGCCGCCTTCGATGGCGGCCATCCGCTGCTCCAGCACGTCGCAGGTCGGATTCATGATGCGGGTGTAGATGTTGCCCAGTTCCTTGAGCGCGAACAGGTTCGCCGCATGCTCGGTATCGCGGAACTGGTAGGAGGTGGTCTGGTAGATCGGGACCGCCACGGAACCGGTCGTCGGATCGGCGCGGTAGCCGGCATGCAGGGCAAGCGTCTCGGGGTTCCGGCTGGTCATGGGGCGGTTCCTCCTGTCCGGGCTGCCGCCATTCGGCGGCGTTGTCTCCCTCCGCTCTAGCCGGTTTCGCAGCGCACCCGCAAGGGGGGCGCAAAAACGAAACGCCCCGGCCCGGCTTGCCGCCGGACCGGGGCGTCGTTCGTCAGACGCCGGCGAGCCTTACTTGCAGCTCAGCAGCGCGTCCTTGCCCGGGCTCTTCCAATAGCCGGTCTTCAGCATGTCGAAGGTCGCCGCGGCGAACTTCTCGCCTGACTCTTCCTTGAATGCCTCATAGGCGGCCTTGGAACGCTCCTGCCAGATCGGCAGGTTCTTCGGGTCCATCTCGTTGACCTTAACGTCCGGCTTCGCTTCCCTGATCTTGGCCAGATAGAAGGCGTCGTCCATCTCGGCCTGCTTCAGCGACCAGCCCTGCAGCGCATAGGCCGTCTGCTTCAGCACCGCCTGCTGCTCCTTCGTCAGCTTGTCCCAGAAGGGCTTGCCGGCAGCGATGATCTCGGGGTTGTAGACGTAGTTCATCAGCGAGATGTAAGGGCTCACCTCATAGAACTTCGAGGTGTAGATGGTCGACAGCGGGTTGTCCTGACCATCCACCACGCCGGAGGCGAGTGCCTGATACAGTTCGGCGAAGGACACCGAGCTGGGGCTCACGCCGAAGGATTCGAACAGGATGATCTTGGACTTGCTCGGCGGCACGCGGTGCTTCATGCCCTTGAAGTCGTCCGGAACGGCGACGGGCCTGTTGCGCAGCGTGAACTGGCGATAGCCATAGCCGCCCTGGCCCAGCAGGACCATGCCCTGGCATTCGAAGGCCTGCTGCAGATCCTTGGTCAGCGCCGGATCGTGAATCACGCGATTGACCGAAGTCCAGTCGGGAAACACGAAGGGCAGGTCCCAAAAGCGCATCTCGGGATATTTGCCGGTGAAGACGGAGGTGTGGATCAGCACTTCATGCGTGCCCAGCACCAGGCCTTCCAGCTGTGCGCGTTCCTTGCCCAGGGCGCTGGACGCGAACAGCTTCATGCGGACCTTGCCCTGGCTCGCCACGTCGGTCAGAGCATCCCATTCTTTTGCGGACACGCCCATGATGCTGTCCTCGGCAAGGCTGATGCCTACCTTGACTTCGAGCTTTTCCTGGGCGTTTGCGACGGCCGACGACCCCGCCGCCAGCGCCAGCGCGACGGCGGCTGCGGCAACCGGCCGAAGGCTGATTCGGCTGTCTTTCTGCATGACGTTTCTCCCCGGGGAAAGGCTTGAGAGTGCCTTCCGCCCCTATGCGAGTGGAAAAGGTGGCGCCCGAACGGGCCCACGAAGGCCCAAGTCTCTATCCATGGGCGGCGGCTGTCGAGGCGGGATGACCTCTGCCCCCCGCGCTGGGTGCATGTCCGGCATTCGCTGCGCGCGGGACTGTTAACCATCCCAGATCGCGAGGACCGAAAC
>JBFWNZ010000222.1:0-6572 GCA_050250795.1 Alphaproteobacteria bacterium
GCGCGCACCTCAGGTGCGGAAGGCGTCGAAGCCCGTCAGTTCGCGGCCCTGGATCAGCGCCAGGATTTCCGGCGTGCCATCGGGGATCGGAATCATCCGCGCGTCGCGCCACAGGCGCTCCAGGCCCAGTTCCTCGGTGATGCCCATCGCACCATGGCACTGCATGGCAAGGTGGATGGCGTTCAGGCAGGCTTCGCAGGCATAGCGCTTGGCCATGGCCGAGGTGCCGTTGGCCCGGTCGCCGCGGTCGATGGCGTCCAGCGCCATGTAGCACATCAGGCGGCTGCTCACGATCGCCGTCTCGATATCCGCCAGGTTCTTCTGGATCAGCTGGAAATTGCCGATCTTCTTGCCGAAGGCCTCGCGGATGCCGGCATAGTCGCGGGCGGCCTCGAATGCCTTCTGCGCCAGGCCGACCGAGGTCAGGCCGCACAGCGGACGGTTGCCGTTCCAGGTGACGGTCAGGGTCGCGGCGGCGTCGCCTTCGAACTCAAGAACGTTCTCGCGCGGGACGCGGCAATCCTCGAACACGATTTCGCACAGATGGCCCTGCTTCAGGCCGACCGTCTCCACCTCGCGGACATGGTAGGGCGACTGGTCGCGGTAGACGACGACGCGGCGCAGCTTCTTGCGGCCGCGATGGTCCTCTTCGTCGGTCCGGCAGGCGACGGCCAGGACGTCGGCGACGCTGCCGTTCGACACCCAGATCTTGCGGCCGTTGATGACGACGTCATCGCCGTCATAGCGCATCGTGGTGCGGGCGCCGCGCGGGTCCGAGCCCGAGCCGGGCTCCGTCGTCGCCGAACCGGCGACATGCTCGCCGGTCAGAATCTTCGGCAGGATGCGCTTGCGCTGCTCCTCGTTCGCCTCGGCATGGATGCGGGTATAGGTCACTTCGTTGCCCATGACCGCGATGCTGACCCAGGCCGGAAGCTGTTCGTACATCAGGCCGTATTCGAGCATCTTCATGCCCGTGCCGCCCTGCTCGGCCGGCACGCGCGGCGCGCCCAGGCCCTGCGCGCACAGGATCTTCATCATCTTGTGCATCGGCTCGTAGGGCAGCGAGGTGTTCGGGTCGTTCGCGTTGAGAATCGGCAGGATGTCCCGCTCCACCATCCGGCGGGCGGACTCCTGAATCATCGCCTGATCCTCGCTCAACTTGAAGTCCATGCGTTTCCCCCTTCATGCGCAGACGGCAGCGGCCGGTGCGTCGTTGTCAGCATACTACGCGGAACCTTCCGGACATCAAATCCTTGTCCGGACAAACCAAGGAACCGTCGCGTCGGGCCGGGCGATCACCTATACTGCCTGGATAAGTTTCCGCCGCCGGCCGCAGCGACCGGCAGCTTTCCCGTGAATCGAGAGCCCGGACATTAAAGGAAATTGGGAGGACCACCCATGACCACCACGCAAACCACCAATGCAGATGCCGTTGCGCGCTTCGTCGGCGCCGCGCGCGGTCGCAATTTCCCGGCCGATGTCGTCGATACGGCCAAGAAGGCGCTGGTCGACAGCCTGTGCGTTGCCGTCGGCGCCTATGACGACGCGCCGGCCGTCAAGGTGCGCCAGGTCGTCGAGAACTGGCATTCGACCGGCGATGCGCGGATCATCTTCGGCGGCACGACCACGCCGTCGGCAGCGGCCTTCGTGAATGCCACGATGGGTCATTGCATGGACTATGACGACACCCATGTCGGCTCGGTCGGCCATCTGTCCAACCCGGCCTGGGCGGCGGTGCTCGCCGTCGGCCGCCAGCTCGGCGCGTCCGAGCGCGACATGCTCGCGGCCTTCATCACCGGCTTCGAGACGGCGGCGCGCCTGGGCGGCAAGGGCGTCGGCCAGCAGACCAACAAGCGCGGCTGGCATTCGACCGGCGTGTTCGGCTGCTTCGGCGTCGCGACGGCCGCCAGCGTGCTGCATGGGCTGGACGAGGAGGGCGTGCGCAACGCCCTTGGCGTCGCGGCGACCCAGGTCGGTGGGCTGATCGCCTCCTTCGGCACGATGTCCAAGCCTTTCCACGCCGGCAAGGCCGCCTTCAACGGCATCCTGGCGGCCGAACTCGCGGCTGAGGATTTCGTGGCGGCGAAGGATCTGATCGAGCCGGATGGCGCGCTCAACCGCGCGCTGATCCAGGACGGCACGGTCCTGATCGAGAGCTTCCGCATGGAAGAGGATTGGGAGCTGCTGCAGAACACCTTCAAGCCGTACTCGGCCTGCCTGCTGACGCACCCCACCATCGACAACGCCCGCAAGCTGGCGCCCCAGGTGAAGGGCAAGCAGATCGCCGAGGTCACGGCCTATGTGAACCCGCTCACCCTGCTCATGGCGGCCAAGCCGGCGCCGACCACGGGGCTGGAGGGCAAGTTCAGCGCCGCCTATTGCGCGTCGCTCGGCCTGAGCGGCCGCAACGCGACCTTCACCGATTACCTGGACGAGAAGATGGGCGACCAGGAGGTGATGTCGATCGTTCCCAAGGTGAAGCTGGTCAGCGACGACAGCCAGGCCGTGACCTCCGGCCGGATGGTCGTGCGGCTGGCCGACGGCAGCGAGCTGACGGCCGAAACGCCGCTGGCGCTGGGTAATCCCGGCAATCCGATGACCTGGGACAACATGGCCGAGAAGTTCTTCCCGCTGGTCGAGCCGCGCCTGGGCGCCGGCAAGGCGAAGGAGCTTTATGACGTCCTGCGCAACTTCGAGCGGTCCGGCAGCGCCAAGGCGCTGGACGACCTCCTGCGCGCATAGAACCGCACCGGCGCGGCTGTCGCGCCGGAATTCGGAACCGATGACGGCGGCCGGGCTATTCCCGGCCGCCGTTCTCGTTCGTATGCTGCCGGCATAAACAAAAAGCCGCTGGGAGGCGACAATGCAGGCAGCCTATTACACGAAGCGGGGCACGGCGCGGGAGGTGCTGGAAATCGGCACGGTTCCGACACCCGATCCCAAGCCCGGCGAGGTCCGGGTTCGGTTGCAGACCTCGGGCGTCAATCCGTCGGACGTGAAGATGCGGCAGGCGGGGTCGCCCCGTCCGATGCCGGGCGACCTTGTGATTCCGCACAGCGACGGTGCCGGGGTCGTCGATGCGGTGGGAGAGGGCGTGGACGCGTCGCGGATCGGCGAGCGCGTCTGGATATGGAATGCCGGCTATCGCCGCGCCGAGGGCTCGGCGGCGCAGTATGTCAGCCTGCCCGCCGCCCAGGCCGTCGGGCTGCCCGGGGATGTGGATATGGCGGTCGGCGCCTGCCTTGGTATCCCGGCCCTGACGGCATGGCGTGCCGTCACCATCGACGGCGGCGTTGCCGGACGCAACGTCCTGATTTCCGGCGGCGCTGGATCGGTCGGCCATTACGCCGTGCAGATGGCGAAGCTGAAGGGGGCGGCCCAGGTGATCGCGACGGTCAGCAGCCCGGAAAAGGCGGATATCGCGCGCGAGGCCGGCGCGGATGCGACCATCGACTACCGCCGCGAGGATGTAGCGGCGCGGGTTCGGGAACTCACCGAGGGACGCGGCGCCGACCGGATCGTCGAGGTCGCCTTCGACGCGAATGTGGGGCTTCTGCCGGATGCGCTGGCGCCGCATGGCGATGTCGTGGTCTATGGCATGGGCGCGCGGGAGGTGACGATCCCGGCAGGCGCGTTGATGCAGCGGAACAATCGGCTCCTGATGATCCTGGTCTATGAGCTTCTGCCGGCGGACCGGCGCGCCGCGCTGGAGGATTTGACCCGGATGCTGGCGGCGGACGCGCTGATCCATAATGTGGCGCTTCGCTGTCCCTTGTCGGAGATCGCGGCGGCGCATGAGGCGGTTGAGCGTGGTACCCTGATCGGCAACGTGGTGCTCGATATCCCATGACAGGTTGCGCATGGCCCGGAGCGGGGGCGTGATCCGCCGGATCGGCCTCGCCTATGAGGCGCTCTCGCCCGGCCTGCGCGGCATGCTGCTGATGGTGCTCGGCACCATGACGGCCGTCGGCATGCATGGCGTGGTCAAGCATCTGTCGCCGGGCATGCATGCCTTCGAGATCGCCTTCTTCCGCAATTCGCTGATGCTGGTCTTCCTGGCGCCGATGTTCTGGCGCTACGGGTTCGGCGTGCTGCGGACGCGCCAGTTGCGCTGGCATGCGACCCGTGCCGTGCTCGGGACCAGTTCGATGCTCGCCTTCTTCATGGGGCTGGGCATGATCCCGCTGGCGCAGGCGACGGCGCTGGGCTTCACCACGCCCATCTTCGCCACCCTGCTCGCGATCCTGTTCCTGGGCGAAGTGGTGCGATTGCGCCGCTGGACCGCGATCGGCATCGGCTTCCTGGGAACGCTGGTGATCGTGCAGCCCTGGCACGGACATATCCATGTGGGCGCGCTGATCGTCATCTATTCGGCGGCCGCCTGGGCGGGGGCGGTGGTCATCATCCGCTTCATGGGGCGGACGGATTCGGCGCTGACCACGACCTTGCAGATGGCCTTGTGGATGTCGCCCCTGTCGCTGGTGCCGGCTCTGTTCGTCTGGCAGTGGCCGACGGTCGAGCAACTGCTCTGGCTGCTGCTGGCGGCGGGGCTGGGTACCGTGACCCAGTTCACCATCGCCCAGGCGCTGCGCCTCGGCGACACCAGCGCGATCATGCCGGTGGACTTCCTGCGCATGATCTGGGCGACGGCCATGGGCATCCTGCTGTTCGGCGAGACGCCGGACGCCTGGACCTGGATCGGCGCAGTGATGGTATTTGCCGCAACCAGCTATATCGCTTATCGCGAGAGCCGCCTGCGCCGGGGCCGGCGGGCAGCGGAGTCGAAACCGGAGGAGGGATCGTGACCGAGGTGGCGCGGGTGGTTCTGGTGACGGGAGCGTCGAGCGGGATCGGGGCGGCGCTTGCAAGACGCATCGCGGGGCCGGACACGGCGCTGATGCTGCATGCCCGCGGCAACGAGGCGGGCCTGGAGGCGACGGCGGCGGCGGTCGGCGCGGCCGGGTCTCCGGTGGCGATGCGCCGGGGGGATTTCGCGGCGCCCGGCGAAGGGGCCGCCGCGGTATCCGTCGCGCTTGAGAGCTTCGGGCGGGTCGATCAGATCGTCGCCAATGCCGGGTTCGCCAACCGCAAGCGGTTCGGCGAGGCGACCGTGGCCGATCTTCGCCACGCCCTGGCGGTCATGACGGAGAGTTTCTTCGGCATGGTGACGGCGGCGCTGCCCCATCTGGAGGCCTCGTCCTGGGGACGCGTGGTCGCCGTCGGTGCCTTCGGTGCACACAGCTTCGGCGCCGCGGACACGATCTTTCCGACGACGGCGGCGGCCAAGGCGGCTGTCGAGACGCTCGCCAGGGCCCTGGCGTGGCAGCTCGCACCCATGGGCACGACCGTGAACTGCGTGGTGCCCGGTTATACGCGCAAGGAGGCCGGCGTGCATGCCGCGCTCGATCCCGATGCCTGGACGCGGGCGGCCGCGGCGACGCCGATGCGAAAGCTTGCCGAGCCGGGCGAGGTTGCGGCGATGATCGCGATGCTGCTGGGGCGCGATGCCGGCCATGTGACGGGCCAGAGCATCGCCGTGGATGGCGGCCTGTCGCTTCTGTAGCGGGGCCGGCGTCCAATGCCGGCCGACCCTGCAACCCGCGATGCCCGGTATGGGGGGCAGTCGGCACCACGGGTCGGATCGCAGGGCCGACCGATGGCGAGAAAAGGCAATCGGCGTGCCAGCCGCATGACATGTCGGAATTCCGCAGGATGCTGCGGAATGCGTATCGAGATACCGTCTTTGGCTCGCCGCAGAACGCGGCCGGATTTGCAGAATGCAAAGCGCCCTGCGAAACGCGGCCTCTGCCCTTGTCGGTTGCGCGCCCGGCCCGCGGCGGGTGTATAGTGCGGCCGGCAGCGGGCAGGACCGTCCGCACCGGAACGACAATCGGGAACCCAGCCGGATGCAGAACGATCTCGACGTACTCACCCTTCAGGAACTGGTGAAGCGGGCGCGCACGAATCTGCCCGACAGCGTCTGGGATTACGTCAGCGGCGCAAGCGAGACCGAGACGACGATGAAGCGCAACCGCATGGGGATCGACCGGCTGGCGCTGACGCCGCGCGTTTGTGCGGATGTGTCCGCGGTGGACTGCTCCGGCACGATGCTCGGCCGGCGCACCCGCATGCCGGTGTTTCTCGCGCCCATCGGCTCGATCCAGCAGGTGCATGCGCCGGGCGCGACCACCGGCGCGCGGGCCGCGGGCGCCTTCGGCATATACAGCTTCCTCAGCTCCGTCACCGACCCCGACATGGAGACGGTGGCGCGCGAGGCGTCGGGGCCGAAGGTGTTCCAGCTTTACGTGCGCGGCGACCGGGCCTGGATGGCGGATATCGTGCGCCGCGCCGTCGATAGCGGGTACGACGCCTTCTGCCTGACCGTCGACACGGCGATGTACAGTCGGCGTGAGCGCGACATCCTGAAGCGGCATGTCCCGACGGGCCGTTTGCGCTCCGGCGGCTTCGAGTTCCAGGCGGCGCTGAACTGGGACGACGTGAAGTGGTTCAAGGACAGCTTCGACATCCCCCTCGTGATCAAAGGCATCGCCACGGCGGAGGACTCGATCCTC
>JBFWNZ010000223.1:0-6542 GCA_050250795.1 Alphaproteobacteria bacterium
GTCAGCGTCATCGCATACAGCAGGGTCGTCGTCGCCATGGTCACGAGCACGAGGCCGCGCTGCAGCTCGCTCATCGGCGGGGGATGGACATCCGCGGCAACCATGCCGATCACTGGGCTCGGGGTGAGGTGCAAGAATACCGTGCGCACAGGCTACACCGGACCGGCAGCCTGCGAGAACCCGGCGGCGTTGACGTCCGGCGCGGCGGCGCAGAACATGACGGCAACCATGCAAACATATCGAGGGAGGATCGGTCGGATGCCGAATCCACGCTGGACGCGTCGGCCGGAGGGATCGAACTGGGGGGACTTCGGTCCGGACGACCAGCGGGGACGCATCAACCTGCTGACCCCGGAACGGACGAAGCGCGCCGCGCAGGAGATCAAGGAAGGCATCAGCTTCTGCCTCAGCCTGCCGTTGACCCTGCCCGGCAAGCAGGTCCTGAACAACCGCCGCAAGCCGCCCCAATTCCACGGCGTGGACCGGGACGGGCATGTCTCCTTCGACCTGCCGCTCAACGCGATCAACCCGATGCACACCGACGTCAACTGCGACGATGCCGTGACGCTGTATCTCCAGTATTCGACGCAATGGGATTCGCTCTGCCATATCGGATCGCATTTCGACGCCGATGGCGACGGCACGGCCGAGCGCGTCTACTACAATGGGTGGAACGTCCGCGATCCGAAGACGGGCAAGCCGGTCTACGGCGATGTCGGGGCCTATGCGCTGGGCATCCAGAACATGGCTGAATCCGGTGTGACCGGGCGCGGCGTGCTGATCGACCTGCACGCCCATTACGGCGAGGTCCGCCACGCCGTGAACTATGACGACCTGATGCGCATCATGGCGCAGGACAAGGTCGTGGTGGAGGAGGGCGACATGGTCCTTCTCCACACCGGGCTCGGCCAGATGATCGTCGACATGAAGGGCGACCCCGATCCGAAGCTGCGCACGGCCTGTCCGGTTCTGGACAGCACGGACAAGCGCATCCTGGACTGGGTGCGCGATTCCGGACTGGTCATCCTGGCGGCGGACAATCTGGCGGTCGAGCAATCGACCCAACTGCCGCGCGAGATGCACGAATGCGGGCCGGCCCTGCCGTTGCACGAGCTATGCCTGTTCAAGCTCGGCATCCATCTGGGCGAACTCTGGTATCTGACAGAACTTGCCCGCTGGCTGCGCGCGCATGGACGCTCGCGCTTCTTCCTGACGGCCCCGCCGCTGCGCCTGCCGGGTGCCGTCGGCTCGCCCGCGACGCCGGTGGCCACGGTGTGAGGCCGGCGGTCCGGCCGCTTTCCCGGCCGGACGCCGCAAACCCTCAAGACCGATCTATTCGGCCGCCGTCGGATGACGGGATGCCTGGGATTCGGCCAGCATCGCGCGGATATGCCTGACGTCATCCTCGATCCGCGCGAGGCGCATCTCGTTCGTCTCCTCGCTCACGATCAATCCCTGCTCCGCCATCTTGCTGCGGGCGTCCTCTTCCTTCGCCTGCTCCATCGCATCGACGATGATTCCAAACAGCAGGTTCAGCGTGGTGAAGGTCGTGAAGACGATGAAGACGACAAAGAATATCCACGCTTTGGGATGCACCTCGAGCACGTCGCTCGCGATATCCGGCCAGCCTTCCAGCGTCATCATCTTGAACAGCGTGAAGAACGTCGTGCCGAGATCGCCGAAGTGCTGCGGCACCATCTTGCCGAAGAAGTTCGTCCCCATGATGGCCGCGACGTAATACATCACCAGCAGGACGCCCGCGACGGAGGCGCCGCCGGGAACCGCCGCGAACATGCCGCTCACGACGCGCCGCATCGACGGGATCGCGGAAGCAAGGCGCATGAGCCGGAGAACGCGCAGAGCGCGCAGCACGGACAGTTCGCCCGTCGCCGGCATCACTGCGATCCCGACCACGATCAGATCGAAGACCGACCAGCCGTCCTTGAAGAAGCTGAGGCGCATGACCAGCAGCTTCATGACGATCTCGACGCAGAAGATCACCAGACAGATATGGTCCAGAATCTGGAGCAGCTCCGTCGTCTCCGGCGACAGGTCGGAGATCGTCATCAGCCCCAGAATGATGGCGTTCAGCAGAATGACGCCGATGATGAACCACTGAAACTTCTTGCTCTCGACAATCTGCGCAACGAGCCCCACAGCCCCTCTCCTCCGCGCAAGAACACAATTTTACCGATTCGCCCGCAGCCCACCCCTCAAGCGCGGGAAACATCCTGCCATCGCTTGCCCGACGAGAGGTTTCCGACGCGTCGCTTGGATGCGGCGCGCACATTTGGGGAAACCGCCATGCCGACGGTCAATGCAAGACCATATTCATTTTTCGGAATTTCGCCATGCGTATATATGCAAGCTGAAATTCCTATGTGCGACATGCAGCCGTGATATATTCCCCTCAGCGCGGGAGTTGGGTACGACGCGCCACCGATCAGTTGCCTCCATTTCAGTGCTTGTCCAAATCGGCCGCCCGAGGGCGTCCGTGCGTACGACTGTGTCGTGTCGAATAGGTGCTGGAATGCCGAGAGCCGCTGGTCCTTCGGTTCACTTCCCTCAAAACACGGAGATATTTATGAAGCGCAACCTGTTTGCGTTCATCTTTGCGGCTGCTCTCGGCTTCCAGGCTCTTCCCGCGCTCGCCGCGAGCGCGATCGCGGTTGACGACGAAGCCGGCGACGCGGCCGGTTCGGCCGGATACGGCGTCGGCGGCGGCGATACGGCGGCCGAAGCCAACAAGGAAGCCCTCAAGAACTGCCGCGAAGCCGGCAACAAGAGCTGCAAGGTCGTTCTGACCTATTCGAAGTGCGGCGCCTATGCCAGTTCCAAGAACGAGTATGGCACCGGCGAAGGGGCGACCGAGGCGGCGGCGAGCGCCGCGGCGATGGAAGCCTGCGGCAAGAGCTGCAAGCTGGTGGTTGCCGACTGCAATTGACGTCGGGGACGGACCGGCGGCACATTCTGCCGCCGGTCCGTATTCCTATAAGCGACGCATGAGCAACGAGTTCCGAGAGACGGTGACGCGATCCTGGACCGAACGGGTCGCGCAATCCGTGGGCGGGGCCGTGTTCGGACTGTTCCTGTTCTTCGGCTGCATCGCGCTGCTCTGGTGGAACGAGGGTCGGGCCGTCGATCGTTCCGCAACGCTGGCCGCCGGCCGCAACCTCGTGATGTCGGTGCCGTCGGATCGGCCCGATGCCGGCAACGACGGCAAGCTGGTCCACGTCTCAGGAACGGCCGGCACCAAGCAGACGCTGGAAGACCCCGTCTTTCGCGTCAGAGCGCAGGCGCTGCGCCTCGTGCGGATCGTCGAGATGTACCAGTGGGTCGAGGACCGCGAGACCCGGACGGTCAAGCAGTTGGGCGGGGGAGAGCGCGAAGAGACGGTCTACCGCTACCGGACGGAGTGGCGGGACGCACCCGTCGATTCCGCCGCGTTCAAACTGGCGGCGGAACACCGCAACCCGCCGATGCGCTTTCGCGGCAGCGCATTCCAGGCTGCCGATATCGCGGTGGGCGCCTTCCGCCTCGGTTCCCGCTTCCGCGACATGCTCTATGGCGAGACGGATTTTCCCCTGGCTGACGCCGTCCAAGCCGGGTTGCCGCCCTCGCTTGCAGCAGAGTTCCAGGTTTCCGGCACGGAACTCGTCAAGGGCGATCCGGCCAGCCCGCAGGTCGGCGACCTTCGCGTCCGCTATACATGGATCGCGCCAACCCAAATCAGCGTCGTGGGCCGGCAGGACGGAGCCAACCTGGGACCGTACAGGACCAAGACCGGCACATTGGAACTGCTGTCGATGGAGGCCGCCGATGCAGACACGATGTTCGCGGCGGCCGAGGACGAAAACACGATCCTGACCTGGCTGCTGCGCCTGGGCGGCATCGTGTTCCTGGACGTCGGATTTGCCCTGCTCCTCGGTCCCCTGGCGCGCCTGGCCGATGTCGTCCCGATGGTCGGCACCCTGATCGGCGGCGGGATCGCGCTTGTCGCGGCAGTCGTCGGATTGGCCGTCGGGTTCACGACCATCGGCCTGGCGTGGCTCGCCTATCGTCCGGTGCTGGCACTCGGCCTGCTGGCGGTATCGGCCGCCGCGATTGCGGGCGCGATCGCCCTGCGCCGCCGCCGGACCGCTCCAAGCACCCCCTGAGCCCGCCCGTCAGCCTATCAGCCCGTCAGCCGCGTGGCGGCAAGGGAGGCATGACCGTTTCCGCGCCGCGCGTCGGAATGTCGGTAATCACCATATGGCCCGGCGCATGCGTGATCGCGATCTCGGGCCGGGCGCGCTGGATCGCCATCTGCGGCGTTACCCCGCAGGCCCAGAAGACCGGAATTTCGCCCGGCCGGATCGTCACCGGCTCCGCCAGATCGGGGCGGCCGATATCGGCGATGCCGATGGCCGCAGGATCGCCCAGATGGACCGGTGCGCCATGCACCAGGGGATAGCGGGCCGTGACCTCCACGGCGCGGATCGCATCGGCCGGCTTGAACGGCCGCATCGAAACCACCATCGGGCCGGAAAACGGGCCCGACGCGACCGTCTGGATGCCGGTTACGTACATCGGCACATTCTTGCCTTCGCTCAGATGCCGCAGTTCCAGTCCCGCATCGAGCAGCGCCTGCTCGAAGGAATAGGAGCATCCGAGCACAAAGCCGACGAAATCCGAGCGCCACAGATTCGCGATGTCGGTCGTCTCGTCGACCAGCTCGCCGCGCCGCCAGACGCGGTATCGCGGCAGGTCGGTGCGCAGATCGAAATCATGCGCCAGCGTCGGCACGGCCGGGCTTCCGCGCTCCGAGACGCCGATCAGCGGACAGGGTTTCGGATTGCGCTGGCAGAACACGGCGAAGTCGAGCGCCATATCGGCGGGAAGGATCGCCAGATTGCCTTGGACATAGCCCATGGCCATGCCGGCGGTCACGCCGGTATATCGGCCGTCGCGGATCAGCCGACGTGCCGCCCCCGGCGATACGGCTGCGGCCGAAAGTTCCGCGTCCCTGTCCGTGTCGCCCATCCGTCCGTATCCCGTTGTGGCGCCCGCGATGATCGGCGCCATCCTGCCGCATGTCCATAGGGCTCACGGCGGTTCCGCTGCCCCGACCGGCATGCTATGTCGGCTTGTCGCAACGTTCACGGCATCGCCGAGGAACAGGACGTGAGCATCTGGGGCAAATTGCTGGGCGGCGCGGCCGGACTGGCGCTTGGCGGGCCTCTCGGCGCGTTGATCGGCGCGATCGCCGGCCATGCCGTGGATCAGATGCGCCGCGAGGATCGCGCACCGCCCGATGCCACACGCTCGGTCGGTTTCACGATCGCCGTCATCGTGCTGGGCGCGAAGCTTGCCAAGGCCGATGGCCGCGTCACGCGCGACGAGATCGCCGCCTTCAAGGAAGTCTTCCAGGTTCCGCCCGACGAGTTGAAGAACGTCGCCCGGGTCTTCGACATGGCACGCCGCGACAGCAACGGCTTCGAACCCTATGCGCATCAAGTGGCCGCGATGTTCCGGGACAACCCGGCCGTTCTGGAGAAACTCCTCTATTGCCTTGCCCATATTGCGCAGGCCGACGGGGCGGTCCACCCCGAGGAGGAACGCTATCTGCGCAAGGTCGCGGAAATCATGGGCTTGGACGATGCGGCCTTTGCCCGCGCGACCGCCATTCACACCCGGTCGTCGGGCGAGGACCCATACCGGGTTCTCGGTCTCAATCCCTCGGTCAGCGACGCGGAACTGCGCCGCGCCTATCGCGACCTGGTCCGCGAGAACCATCCCGATCGCCTGACCGCCCAGGGCATGCCGCAGGAATTCATCGAAGTCGCCAACCGCAAGCTGGCCGAGATCAATGCCGCCTATGACCGGATCGCGGCCCAGCGCGGCCTGACCTGACGCCGTCGGATCGCCGATGCGCCTGCGCGACATGCTGATCGTATTCGGGATCATGCTCGTCTGGGGCGCGAACTTCGTGGTCTCGAAACTGGGGCTGGTGGAGTTTCCCGCCCTCCTGATGATGGCCATCCGCTTTACGCTGACCGCCGCGGTCATGGTCCCCTTCGTCCGGGTGCCGCCGCGCCGGACCTGGCCGCACTATGCGTTGCTGTCCTTAAGCATCGGCAGCCTGCATTACGGGCTGATGTTCTCCGGCCTGAAGATGACGGACGCCTCGACGGCGGCCATTCTGATCCAGTTGCAGGTCCCGTTCGCCGCCCTGCTCGCCGCGGCGGTCCTGAACGACCGGCTTGGCTGGCGTCGCAGCCTGGGCATGGCCATCGCCTTCGCCGGCATCGTCCTGATCGTCGGCGAGCCCAAGATCGGCGGCGATCCGCTCGCGCTGTCGCTGGTCCTTGCCGCCGGCTTCATCTGGGCCATCGCGAATGTGCAGATCAAATGGGCCGCGGCGCATGGGCACGAGATGGACCCGTTCGCCCTGTCCGCCTGGGTGGCCGTGTTGGCCGCCCCGCAGCTTTGGCTTCTGACCGCGACCGTCGAGACGGACCAGATGACGGCCATGCGCGAGGCAAGCTGGATCGGCTGGGGCG
>JBFWNZ010000224.1:0-6538 GCA_050250795.1 Alphaproteobacteria bacterium
TGATGCTGCTCTTGAGCCGCTCCTGCTGCGCCATGGCCAGCAGCGGCGTGTTGCAATCCGCCCAGCTGTCGCCGCCATCCAGGCTGCGCACGACCCCGCCCACTTCCATCGCCGCGTAGACGGTACCGGGATCGACCGGGTCCAGCGCAATCCGGACAACGCGCATCGGGAATCCCTGGCGGATCATGCCCTGCGGTTCGGGCACCGGAAGCTGCCGCCAGGTCGCCCCGCCGTCGCGGGTGCGGAAGATGCTGGTGTGCTCGGTTCCCACATACAGGGTCCCGGGCTCCGTCGGATGCAGGCACATCGACCAGACCACCCGCCGGTCGCCGGGCATATCCATCGACCGCCAGCTGTCGCCGCCATCGGTGCTGACATAGGGGCCGTCCTGGGTGCCGGCATAGACGGTCCGCGGATCGTCCGGCCGCACCAGGATCGCGCGGACCTCGACATCCGCGGGCAGGCCCGTGGTCAGGCTCTCCCACGCACCGCCCCCCGCTGGCATCCGGTACAGACCGCTGGTGCGGACGTTCTTGTCCGCACCGCGCCATCCGCCGGCGCCGACATAGATGTATCCGGACATGGCCTTCCTCCCGTTCCTTGCGGACTGCGCCGCATTCCGGCACGCAGCGTAGGGCGGCCCGCGGATGGCGGCAAGCGACGGGAACCCGCGATCGCCCGCCGCCGTTCGACAACGGCATCGCCATGCCGCCGGAGTATCATGGACCTCGCCACCGTCATCGGCTTCTGCGCCACGGCCGCTTCCACCGCCAGCTTCGTGCCCCAGGCCTGGAAGGTCATCAAATCGCGCGAGACGCACGCCATCTCCGCGCACATGTACATGGTCACCGTTCTGGGCTTCGCCCTGTGGACCGCCTATGGCGTCATGCTGATGCAATGGCCGCTCATCATCACCAACAGCATCTGCCTGACGCTCTCGGCATTTATCCTGCTGATGAAGCTGCTGACGCGCCGGGAGCGTAACCGCGTGGCCGACATGCTCGACCCGGAAGCCTGACACCGACCGCAAAGTTCGCTCTGGCCAATCGCTTTCCAGCCGTTAAAATCCTGTCCGGACAAATCTGCCGGGGATAACCCGGCATCTCCCGAACCACGCAGGAGAAAGGCCCGATGGAACTCGGCATGTTCATGCAGCCGGTCCACCCGCCGCAGCGGGACTATCCCCAGGTTCTGGACGAGGACCGCGAGGCGATCCTGCTCGCAGACCGGCTGGGCTTCGCCGAGGCGTGGCTGGGCGAGCACATCACCGCGACCATCGAGCCGGTGCCGGCGCCGCTGATGCTGGCCGCTTCGCTGGTGCATCAGACGCAGCGGATCAAGTTCGGCACCGCGGTCATGTGCCTGCCGCAGTTCCACCCGATCCACATCGCCTCCTTCGCCGCCATGTTCGACAACCTGTCGAAGGGCCGCTTCATGATGGGCATCGGCCCGGGCAGCCTGACCAGCGATGTCGAGATCTTCGAGATCATGGACCCCATCGAGCGAAACAAGATGGTCCAGGATTCCATCGAGATGGTGCT
Organism: Alphaproteobacteria bacterium; assembly: GCA_050250795.1. Lineage (GTDB taxonomy): Bacteria > Pseudomonadota > Alphaproteobacteria > UBA8366 > UBA8366 > JBFWNZ01. The sequence goes on from JBFWNZ010000224.1 coordinate 1,542, forward strand.
GAAGATCTGGGCCGGCGACCCGCCCTACGACATCCAGGGCAAGTACTGGTCGATGAAGATGACCGACACCTCGCGCGACGAATGGGGCGTGGGCCGGGTGCCGAAGCCGCTGCAGAAGCCGCATCCGCCGCTGGCACTGACCTGCGCCACGCCGAACTCCAAGACCGCGCGCATCGCCGGCGAGCGCGGCTGGATTCCGATCACCGGCAATTTCATGCATGCCCGTATCGTCGCCACGCATCTGAAGGAGATCGTCGAAGGCGCGGAATCGAAAGGGCTGCGCCCGGACGTTTCGGCCTGGCGGGTGGCGCGCACGATCCTGGTGACGGAGAGCCAGCAGGAGGCGGACGACCATCTGGCCGACCCTGAGGGCGGGCTCGCCTATTACTACGAATACGTCATGTCGAGCTTCAAGCGGCGCAACGCCTATTTCATGCTGAAGGCGGACGAGCGCGAGCCGGACGAGATGATGACCCCGCTGCGCGCCGTGGCGAATGTGGCCGTGGCCGGCACGCCCGGCCGGGTGCTGGACCGGCTGATCGCCTTCCGCGAGCAGGTCGGCCCCTTCGGGACCCTGCTGATGACGGCGCATGACTGGGACAAGCCGGCGCTGTGGACGACCTCGATGCGGCTGCTGGCCGAGCAGGTGCTGCCCCGCTTCCGCCAGCACTGCGCCGCCACAGACGCCGCGGCCTGAGAATGAACGGCGTCAGAAACGGCCCGGCACTGTCGGGGCCGTGGACGGCAGAGCAGATCGAGCGCCATCTCGCGACCACCGTCGTGCCGGTACGGCTCGCCTGCGTGGCGCCGTCCGGGTGGCCCGTTTCGCTATCGCTCTGGTTCCTCTACGAGGACGGCGCCCTGTTCTGCGCCAGCCGCAAGGGGGCACGGGTCGTCCGCATTCTGGAATCGGCGCCGCGCTGCGGTTTCGAAGTCGCCGGCGAGGCGCCGCCCTATCACGGCGTTCGCGGACAGGGTTTGGCCGCGCTGGACCCCGCCGCCGGACCGGCGCTGCTGCCGCGGCTGATCGACCGCTATCTGGGCCCCGGCGATACGCCCTTCCGCCGCTGGCTGATGCGCAACGCCGCGGACGAGGTTGCGATCCGCATCGCGCCGCAGCGATTGATGAACTGGGATTATCGCCGCCGCATGTCCGAGCCGGCAGCGGGCGGCTGAAAAAGACGGGGCGGCCGGTAGGTGCCAGCCGCCCCTTTTCACGTCAGAACTGCGCCGTCTCGGTCGATCCGGCCATCGCCGCGGTGGAGGCCCGCCCGGCCGAGATCGCCATGGCGACCGCGTCGAAATAGCCCGTACCGGCCTCGCGCTGGTGCTTGACGCCGGTGTAGCCCTGTTCGCGGGCCGCCGCGAACTCGCGCTCCTGCAGCTCGGAATAGGCCGCCATGCCGCGTTCGCGATAGGCGCGGGCCAATTCGAAAGTCGTCAGGTTGACGTTGTGATAGCCCGCCAGCGTGATGAACTGGTAGCGATAGCCCATCGCGCCCAGCTCGCGCTGGAACCGCTGCATCGTCTGGCCGTCCAGTAGCTTCGCCCAGTTGAAGGACGGCGAGCAGTTGTAGGCCAGCATCCGATCGGGATGCTCGCGCCGGATCGCCTCGGCGAAACGCCGCGCCTCGGCAAGGTCCGGCGTCGCCGTCTCGCACCACAGCAGATCGGCATAGGGTGCGTAGGCAAGGCCGCGCGCGATGGCCTGATCCAGCCCCGGCCGCGTGCAGTAGAAGCCCTCGGCCGTGCGCTCGCCGGTCAGGAACGGGCGGTCGCGCTCATCGATGTCGCTGGTGATCAGCGCCGCCGCATTGGCGTCGGTGCGCGCCATGATCACCGTTTCCACGCCCATGACGTCGGCCGCGAGACGGGCGGCGTTCAGCGTCTCGATCATGGTGCGCGAGGGCACCAGAACCTTGCCGCCCAGATGGCCGCACTTCTTCTCGGCCGCCAGCTGGTCCTCGAAATGGATGCCGGCCGCACCCTCGCGGATCATCGACTTGGCCAGTTCGAAGGCGTTCAGCTTGCCGCCGAACCCGGCCTCGGCATCGGCGATGATCGGCGCGAAGAAGTCGATCGGATCGCCGCCGGCGCCATCCATCCGCTCCAGATGCTGGATCTGGTCGGCGCGCTGAAGCGCCTGGTTGATCCGCCGGATCACCGACGGCACCGAATCCACCGGGTAGAGGCTCTGGTCCGGATAGACCTGGCCCGCGGAGTTGGCATCGGCCGCCACCTGCCAGCCCGACAGGTAGATCGCCTTCAGCCCCGCCTTCACCTGCTGCACGGCCTGGGCGCCGGTGTAGGTGCCGAGCGTCGGCAGGTACTCATGGGTCTGGAGCAGCTGCCAGAGCTTGCGGGCGCCGACCTCCGCCAGGGTGTTGCGGATCGTCAGCGAGCCGCGCAGACGCTCGACATCGCGCATCGTGTAGTCGCGCCGCACAGTGGCCCAACGGTCCGGCGCCCATTCGGGAGCCGGCCATGCGCCGTCGCGCGCCGTGGTCCGAGGGGAAATCTCCATCATGCCGTCCATTGTCCGAACTCCTCCGAAAGCGGTGTAAATTTTGTCACGCTGCACTGCAAATTTCTGGCTGGAGGATGTGGACAGACGCTCCCGAGATCAATAATAATTCGATTTATCAATGGTTTCTGTGTCACGATCTGAAAAGTTTAATCTGTCATTTTGTAAATTCTGTAAATGGCGAAGCCATGAACGACACATCGAAAGGAAGCCGTCTGGGTGCCCGCATCCGGCGCCTGCGCCGGCATCAGGGCATGACGCAGGCCGCCCTGGCCGGGCAGCTCGGCATCTCGGCCAGCTATCTGAACCTGATCGAGCAGAACCGCCGCAACGTGACGGCGGACCTGCTGCTGCGCCTCGCGCGGGTCTTCGACCTGCAGCTCGGCGATTTCGCGCCGGACGACGACGCCCGATTGCACGGGGACGTGATGGAGGCGCTGGGCGACCCCGTCTTCGCGGACCACGACATCAAGACGACCGACGTGGCCGACTTCCTCCAGGCCAGCCCGGCGCTGGCCAAGGCGATGCTCACCCTGTTCGACGCCTATCGCGGGACCGCGGCGGACCTTGCCAGCCTGCGCGAACGGCTGACCGCCGAGGCCGGGCTGCCCGACGACCTGGCCGAGGCAAGGATGCCGGCCGAGATGGTGTCGGACTTCATCCAGGACCGCGGCAACTATTTCGAGACCCTCGAAGCCGGCGCCGAACGGATCGCCCGCGAGGCCGGGCTCGACTCGCCGATGGACAGCTATGCGCGGCTGTCGGCCTATCTCCAGACACGTCTGGGCGTTCGGGTGGCGCTGCTGCCGCCGGCCCTACGGCACGGCACCATCCGCCGCTACGATCCCGTGGCGCGGACGCTGATCGTCTCCGATGCCCTGCCCCTGCACGGACGCAACTTCCAGCTGGCCCAGCAGATCGGGCTGATCGCGCTCAGCCGCGAGATCGACGCCCTGCTGGACGAAGGCGGAATCGCCGAGGGCGAAGCACGGCCGCTGGGGCGGATCGCGCTTGCCAACTACGCCGCCGCCGCGCTGCTGATGCCCTATGACCCGTTCATCGAGCTGACGCGCCGGGTCCGCTACGACATCGAGCAACTGGAGCACCATTTCGGCGCCAGCTTCGAGCAGGTCTGCCACCGGCTCACGACCCTGCAGCGGCCGGGCAACCAGGGCGTGCCCCTGCACCTGCTGCGTGTCGACATCGCAGGCAACATCTCGAAGCGCTTCTCGCTGTCGGGGCTGCGCATCCCGCGCCACAGCGGGGCCTGCCCGCGCTGGAATATCTACGCTGCGCTGATGACGCTCGGCCGCATCCACACGCAGGTGTCGGAGATGCCGGACCGCAGCGCCTATTTCTGCATCGCCCGGGCGATCCGCAAGCGCGGCGGCGGCTTCGGCGAACCGGAGTCGATCTATGCCATCGGGCTCGGCTGCGCCCTGGAGCATGCGCGGAGCCTCGTCTATGCCGACGGCATCGACCTCGCCAGCCTGGATCGCCGCGCGCCGGCCGGGATCGCCTGCCGCATCTGCGAGCGAACGGATTGCCGCCAGCGGGCGTTTCCTCCCCTGCACCGGCCGATGCGGCTGGACGAGAATGTGCGCGGCGTCTCGCCCTATGTCTCGACGCCGCGCGGTACGAATGGCGGGTGACGCGGCCGGACCCGTGCGGCCATAATCGCTCTGCCGACGGCTGCAAGGGTGGGAACGACATGCAGATGTTGCGGATCGGCGGCCTTGCCGCCCTGATCGTGCTGGCGGGCTTCGTTCTCGCCTATCAGTTCGTCGAGCCCGCTCCGCCGAACCGACTCACCCTCGCCACCGGCGGCGAGCAGGGCAACTACTACCGCATCGGCCAGATCTACAAACGCAAGCTCGCCGCCCACGGGATCACCGTCGAGGTCCTTCCGACGCAAGGCTCGGTGGAGAACCTGACGCGCCTGCAGCGCGGCGAAGTCGATCTTGCCTTCGTGCAGAGCGGCATCGGCTCGGCCGAGACCTATCCGGGCCTGCTGGGCCTCGGCAGCCTGTATTTCGAGCCGCTCTGGGTCTTTACCCGCGCGCCGGCGGCCCCCGAGCTGCTGCGCGACCTCAATGGAAAGCGGCTGGCCGTCGGCAGCGAGGGCAGCGGCACCTGGGCCGTGACGGCCCTGCTGCTGGCCGAAAACGGCATCACGGCCGACAACAGCTCGCTGCATCGCCTGAGCGGCGAATCGGCGGCATGGGCGCTGGCGGCGGGCGATATCGACGCGATGTTCGTCGTCGCGGCCCCCGACGCACCGCTGATCAAGACCCTGCTGTCCGACCCGCAGGTCAGGCTGATGGATTTCCGGCGGGCCGAGGCCTATGCGCGGCGTCACCGCTTCCTGTCGGTCCTGATGCTGCCGCGCGGCACGATCGACCCGGCCAACGACCTGCCCGCCGCGGATACGCGCCTGCTCGCGCCGGCGGCGACCCTGGTCGCCCGCGCCGGC
>JBFWNZ010000225.1:0-6525 GCA_050250795.1 Alphaproteobacteria bacterium
GCTGATCGTGGGCCTGGGCTCGCTGCGCCTCGTCCTGGCGGTGCTGGTGACGCTTGTGACCGGCCTGATTTGGACCGCGGCCTTCGCGGCGGTTGCTATCGGATCGTTGAACCTGCTCTCCGTTGCCTTCGCCGTGCTGTTTATCGGGCTGGCGGTCGATTTCGGCATTCACTTCTCGCTGCGTGTGCGCGAGGAGGTCGACTCCGGACAGCCGGTGTCGGACGCGCTCTCGGCGGCGACTGTCGGGGTCGGCGGCGCGCTGACGCTGTGCGCGATCGCGGCAGCCATCGGATTCTATGCCTTCCTGCCGACCGATTATCGCGGCCTGGCGGAACTTGGGCTGATCTCCGGCACGAGCATGGTGATCGCGCTGTTGCTGAATCTGACGTTGCTGCCGGCGCTGATCGCGATCATGCCGCCGCGTGCTCGGCCCCGCCGGCTTGGCGCGGTGATAAACGGGATCGAGCGGACCGTCCGCCGCAGGCATAAGGGAATCGTCCTGGGGGCGTGCGCGCTGGGCATCGCCGCGGCGTTTGCCGCCCCCGGCGTGCATTTCAATTTCGATCCGTTGAACCTCAAGGATCCGACATCGGAATCGGTGCAGACCGCGATGGAACTGCGGGCCGATCCGAAGTCGACAACTCTCACCATCGCCGTGCTGACCCCCGGAATGGAAGAGGCGACGCGGCTCGCGAGCCGACTCGCGACCTTGCCGGAGGTGGATCACGTCGTGACGCCGGCGAGTTTCGTGCCCAGCGACCAGGACGAGAAACTCGCAACCATCCAGGACATGGCGCTGATTCTGATGCCGGTGGTCGCCCCGCCGAGCGTGGCCGTGGCGCCGACGTCGGGAGAAGATGAGGCTGCCCTTCAGGCGTTCCGGCAGAAGCTTGCCGCGGCGGCGTCTTCCGCCGCGATGCCGGACGCGCTTCGCGCGGCCACCGTCCGCATGGAATCGGCGCTAGCTGCCTTTACGGCCGCGACCGGCGGGGATGCTACCGCTCTGCAAGGCCTGGAAGAGGGGCTGGTTGGGCTTCTGCCGTCTCTGCTGGCGCAATTGGGCCAGGCCCTGGATGCGGGGCCGGTCACGCTGGCGGATGTTCCGGAATCGGCGATGGGACGCTATATCGCGTCCGACGGGCGCGTGAAGATCGACGTTCATCCCTCGGAAAATCTCAATGATATCCATGCATTGCGAAAGTTTGTGCAGGCGGTGCGGGATGTCGCGCCGAATGCGACGGACAGCCCCGTGACATTGGTGGAGGCCGGCGATGCGGTGATCACGGCGATTCTCCAGGCATCCGCCCTGGCCTTGGCCGCGATTGTCGTGCTGCTGTTGGTCCTTCTGGGACGGCCGACAGACGTGTTGCTGGTGCTGTTCCCGCTATTGCTGGCGGGGCTGTGGACCCTGGCGACGGCCGCGTTGCTCGATCTGCCGTTCAACTTCGCCAACGTCATCGTCCTGCCGCTGCTGCTGGGGCTGGGCGTGGCGAGCGGCATCCATCTCGTGATGCGCGGCCGCGCAGGACGGGCAGCCGATGCAGACCCCGAGACTCTGCTGCGCACCACCACGCCACGCGCCGTCGTGTTCAGTGCGCTGACGACCATCGGCTCCTTCGGAAGCCTGGCCGTTTCCTCGCATCGCGGGACGGCGAGCATGGGCGAGCTTCTGACGATTGCCATCGGGTTCACGCTCGTTGCCGCATTGCTCGTACTGCCATCGCTCCTGACCTGGCTGGATACGGCGGCAGCCCGCCGTGACAGGGGGGCAGGGGGATGACCATCCTGCTGACCGGTGCAACGGGATTCGTCGGTGCGGCAGTGCTGCGCAAGCTGGTGGCGGCCGGAGAAGCCGTGCGGGCGCTGACGCGGCCCGGCAGCGACCGGCGGAATCTCGCGGGAATCGAATGCGAGGTCGTCGAGGGCGATCTGACCGATCCGGCCTCGTTGCGCCGTGCCGTCGCGGGCTGTGCCGGGCTTATGCATGTCGCGGCGGATTACCGCCTCTGGGTGCCGGACCCGCGGGTGCTCTACCGGGCCAATGTGGACGGCACGCGCGACCTGCTGCGGGCCGCGGCGGAGGCGGGCATCGGGCGCATCGTCTACACCAGCAGCGTCGCCACGCTGGGGCTGCATGCCGACGGCACGCCGGCGGATGAGGCGACGCCGGTCGCGCTTGCCGACATGATCGGCGATTACAAGCGTTCCAAGTTTCTGGCCGAGGCCGAGGTCGGCCGGTTGATCGCGGAAGAGGGCGTGCCGGCGGTCGTCGTCAATCCGTCCGCGCCCATCGGCCCGCGCGACGTGAAGCCCACGCCGACAGGCCGGCTGATCGTGGAGGCGGCGACCGGCCGCATCCCGGCCTTTGTCGATACGGGCCTCAACGTCGTGCATGTGGACGATGTCGCCGACGGGCATATGCGCGCCTATGCCGCCGGTATCGTCGGCGAGCGCTATATCCTCGGGGGCGACGACATGACCCTCCGGGGTATCCTGACCCAGGTCGCGACTCTTGTCGGCCGCCAGCCGCCCCGCGTCCGTTTGCCGCGCCTGCCGCTTTATCCGGTCGCCTTCGTTGCCGAGGCGGTGGCGCGGCTGACCGGCCGCGGCGAACCGCTGGTGACGGTCGACGGTCTGCGCATGTCGCGCAAACTGATGTATTTCAAGAGCGACAAGGCGAGGCGCGAACTGGGTTATGCGCCGCGACCCGCGGCGGATGCGATTCGCGACGCGATCGGATGGTTCCGGGAAAACGGCTATCTTGGCTCAGCCGGAAACCGCTGAAAGCCCTTGCGCTCCAGTAGGTGATGTTTACTTGAAGTAACGCTGCTGGTATGTCTGTTCGCCATTTTTGACGCACTGCAGCGCGCGACGCGAAGAGGGTCCGGAAAGGGCCCTCGAACTGTGCGGGAGGCATAAGATGCGCGTTATCCTTGCTCGTCCTCGCGGCTTCTGCGCCGGGGTGGTGCGGGCCATCGACATTGTCGAACTGGCGCTCAAGAAGTACGGCCCGCCGGTCTATGTCCGTCACGAGATCGTCCACAACAAGCGCGTGGTGGAAAATCTCAAGGCGAAGGGCGCGGTCTTCGTCGAGGAACTGGACGAGGTGCCGGAAGGCGCGATCACCGTGTTCAGCGCACATGGCGTCAGCCAGAAAGTGGCGGATAATGCACGGCTGCGCGATCTGCCCGTGATCGACGCGACCTGTCCGCTGGTCGCGAAGGTGCACAAGGAAGGGCAGCGCTATTCGGCCCAGGACTATGACGTGGTCCTGATCGGACATGAGGGGCATCCGGAAGTCATCGGCACGATGGGCCGCATTCCGGGGCCGGTGTATCTGGTGTCTTCGAAGAAGGACGTCGAGAACCTCGAAGTCCGCAATCCGGACAAGCTGTCATATGTGACGCAGACCACACTCAGCGTCGACGACACGCGCGAGGTGATCGACGCGTTGAAGAAGCGTTTCCCGCGGATCGTCGGACCGGATGTGAAGGATATCTGTTACGCGACGCAGAACCGGCAGTCGGCAGTCCGCGAGATCGCGCGCAACGTCGATGTGCTGCTCGTGGTGGGCGCGCAGAACAGCTCCAACTCGAACCGGCTTCGCGAGATCGGCACCGAAATGTCGATCCCCAGCTATCTGATCGACGATGCCAAGGCGCTGGATACCGGCTGGCTGAAGGGCGCGAATGCCGTCGGCATCACGGCCGGTGCCTCCGCGCCCGAAGCATTGGTCCAGGAAGTCATCGAGCGGCTGGGCGAACTTGGGCCGATCGACGTCGTGGAATTCGACGGCATCCACGAGAATGTCCAGTTCAAGTTGCCGGATGAACTCCAGGACAATGCGGCGTGAGTGTCGATCTCTATCGCGGACGCCGTCATCTGTCGCATCACGCAAAATCGGAAGGATTGTGAACGTGGGTGTACCGCTTCGCCAGCAGGTCCGGGTGGCTGCCTACATGCTGGGCCAGCGCCTCAAAGGCAATAAGCGCTATCCGCTGGTGTTGATGCTGGAGCCGTTGTTCCGCTGCAATCTGGCCTGTGCCGGTTGCGGCAAGATCGACTATCCGGACCCCATCCTGAACAAGCGGCTCAGCGTCGAGGAATGCCTTCAGGCAGCCGATGAGTGCGGCGCGCCGATGGTTGCGATTCCCGGCGGCGAACCGCTGCTGCACAAGGAAATCGGCGAGATCGTGAAGGGGCTGGTCGCGCGGAAGAAGTATATCTCGCTGTGCACCAACGCCCTGTTGCTGGAGAAGAAGCTCGATCTGTTCGAGCCGTCGCCCTATCTGTTCTTCTCGGTCCATCTCGACGGGTTGAAGGAAGAGCACGATAAGTCGGTTTGCCAGGACGGCGTGTTCGAGCGCGCGGTAAAGGCGATCAAGGCGGCGCAGGCCAAGGGCTTTCGGGTCAACGTCAACGCCACGATCTTCGACGGCGCAAAGCCGGAGCGGGTCGCCGCTTTCCTCGATTTCTGCGAGGCGGAGGGTATTTCCGGCGTCAGCATCTCGCCGGGCTATGCCTATGAGCGTGCGCCCGACCAGGCGCATTTCCTCAGCCGCCGCAAGACCAAGGAATTGTTCCGCAATGTCTTCGAAATGGGCAAGGGCAAGAAATGGCCGCTCAGCCATTCCCTGCAATTCCTGGATTTCCTGGCGGGCAATCAGACCTATCGCTGCACGCCCTGGGGCATGCCGACGCGGAACGTCTTTGGCTGGCAGCGTCCCTGCTATCTGCTGGGCGAGGGCTATGCACCGTCCTTCAAGACGCTGATGGAAGAGACGGACTGGGACAGCTACGGCACCGGGAATTACGAAAAGTGCGCCGATTGCATGGCGCATTGCGGTTATGAGCCGACAGCCGCCGCAGACGCGATGGCGCATCCGATCAAGGCGCTGAAGCTGGCGATCCGCGGCATCCGGACATCCGGCCCGATGGCGCCGGAGATCGCGCTGGAGTCTCAGCGGCGGGCGGAATACGTGTTCGACAAGAACGTGCAGGGCTTCATGTCAGATGCCCATGCCGCGCCGGGCCAGACCGAGAAGGGCCGGCGCAGCAACGCCGCCTAGCACGCGCATCGCGACGCGATAGTCGCGACCGAGCCCGATCACGGCCGGCAGCTCCCAGGGACGCAGCAACAGCCTCGCGGCGACAAGGCCGCCGCGCTGGCGGCCGTCCGGGGTGAGGCTGCCCTGGACCGCGCGGGGAAACGGGCGGGCGGCGTGGTCGGCCATCACCCGGACAACAATGAAAGGCAGGCGGCGCTCTGCGGCCGCGGCGGCCACCGCGTGGCTTTCCATGTCCACGGCGACACAACCGAACTTACGATGAAGCGCGGTCTTATCCGCATAGCCGGCGACGACCGTCGGTGAGCCGTAGAGCGGGGCGGTCGTCGCAGGGTGAAGGATCGCTGCCAGGGCGCCGTTCAGCGCCGCATCGGTCGTGTAGCCTCGTCCGTCGCCGTCGATCACCGCGTCGGGCAGGATAAGATCGCCGGGCAGGCGATCCGGGTCCAATCCGCCTGCAATCCCGAAGCTGACGAGATGTGTGGCCCCTTGTTCGGCAAGGGACAGGGCACCGCGATATGCCCGCTCGGCGCTGGCTCCGGCACAAAACAGGAGGGGCGGGGACCGGTCCTGCGCCAAGCAGTCCGCTTCGCTTCGCATGCCGGTGACGACGCCGAGGCGGATCATGGCAACGACCGGCAGGTCACATTCCGTGCGCGACCTGGCGCGTGTTGCTCTTCATCAGATTGCGATAGCGCGCGAGGGCCCAGAGCGGGAAATAGTACCGATAGCCGTGGTAACGCAGGTAAAAGACCCGCGGGAAGCCGACGGCGGTGTACCAGGGTTCGTCCCATTCCGCGCCATTGCGCGGGGCGGCCAGAAGGTATTGGACGCCGCGCCGCACGGCGTCGCTCTCGACCTCGCCGGCGGCCATCAGGCCGAGCAGAGCCCAGGCCGTCTGCGACGCGGTGCTTTCCTTGCATTCGTCGCGCCGCTGTTCCCAATAGGTCGCGCCGTCTTCACCCCAGCCGCCATCTGCACGCTGCCGCGATTCCAGCCACGCCACGGCGCGGCGGATATAGGGCTGGGACATGTCCTCGCCGGCGGCGTTCAGCGCGCACAGCACGGACCATGTGCCGTAGACGTAATTGGTTCCCCAGCGGCCGAACCAGGAGCCGTCAGGCTGCTGCGACTTGCGCAGGAACTCGATGCCGCGCCGGACTGAGATATGGTCGCGGCCATGCCCAAGCTGGACCAGCATGCTGATGCAGCGGGCCGTCACATCCTCGGTCGGCGGATCGAGCAGAGCGCCGTGATCCGCGAAGGGGATGTTGTTCAGGACATAATGGGTGTTGTCGATGTCGAAGGCACCCCAGCCGCCGTTCTTGCTCTGCATCCCGATGATCCACTCGACAGCCCGGTCGAGATTGGGCTTGTGAGCAGGATCGCCGGCACGGTGCAGCGCCATCGCGACGACGGCCGTGTCGTCGACATCGGGGTAATGGTCGTTGCGGTACTG
>JBFWNZ010000226.1:0-6504 GCA_050250795.1 Alphaproteobacteria bacterium
GTGCTGGTTCCTGGCGCAGCCGCGCCGAAGGTCGTGCGTGCCGAGACCGTCCGTGCCATGCGGCCGGGATCGGTCGTGGTGGATATCGCGATCGATCAGGGAGGATGCTTCGAGACCTCGCGGCCGACGACGCATGCCGACCCGGTCTATGTCGAGCATGGCGTCGTGCATTACTGCGTGACCAACATGCCCGGCGCCGTGGCCCGGACATCCACCATCGCGCTGAATAACGCGACGCTTCCCTATGTGATGACTTTGGCCGATTCCGGCTACCGTCGCGCGCTTGCGGAGGACGCGGGGCTCAAGGCGGGTCTGAACACCCATGCCGGCCGGCTGACCTACCGTGCGGTCGCCCGCGATCTGGACCTGCCTTACACGCCGGCGGAGGAAGCTCTTCGGCTGTGATCAGCGGGGACGGCGGCGGCGCAGGCGGCTGGCCTGATAGCGTTCGATGGCCCGGAACGCCGATTGGCTCAGCGGCTCGAACTGGACGCCGAAATGGCGGCTGCCCATCAGGATTTCGGTATGGGCGACGGTTCCTTCGACTTCCAGTTGGGTGCGCTCGTCGATGCGGATGCGTGCAGCGACCGGTGAGCCGATTCCAAGCGAGAGGTCGTCGCAGGAGAAGCCAAACCCGCCGAGGCTGATGTCGGTCACAATCGCGGGGCGATCCATCACTAGGGCCGGCAGGCGTGCGGGCGTACGGCGATGGCGCCGTTTGTCCTCGCGTTTGAAGCCTTTCAGCTTGTGTCCAAGGGTGACCATCGCCATATCCTCGCGCCCATCCCCTAGCAAGCCTCATACCATGAAGAGGAAACGGGAGAGGGGCTTTTCCGGTACCGTCTAAACCGCTACATCCCCTTCAACGCCTGTAGATCGGATTTGGATCGATGCGATTTCCTGCCAGGGAAGGGTTTCGGGTGCCCGGCGAATGGGCGCCTCATGCGCGTTGCTGGATGGCATGGCCCTGCCGCGATGCGGCATGGCGGGGCCGCATGGATGCCGCGCGCGACGCCTATGCGGCCGTCGCCCAGGCCATTGCCGCGTTCGAGCCCGTGACCATGCTGGCGCGGCCTGAGGATACGGTGGATGCGGCACGCCGCTGCGGCTCGCAGGTTGAAATCGCAGCCATGCCGCTGGACGATTCCTGGACGCGGGATTCGGGCCCGACCTTTCTAGCCGGACCGTCGGGCCGCATGGCCGGGATCGCCTGGGGCTTCAATGCCTGGGGCGGAAAGTACGAGCCCTACGAGACCGATGCCCGCCTCGCGACCCGCCTCCTCGATCGGTTGGGGTTCGAACGGTTCGAAGCTCCTGCCGTCTTCGAGGGCGGGGGGGTCCTGTGCGATGGCGAGGGGACGGTCGTGACCACCGAATCCGTTCTGCTGAATGCGAACCGCAATCCGGGGCTGACGCGGGCGGCGGCCGAGCGCCTGCTTGCCGACTGGCTTGGCGCGCGCAAGGTGATCTGGCTGCCGGGAAGCATGGCCGGCGACGAGACCGATGGCCATGCGGACAACTTGGCCTGCTTCGCGCGGCCCGGCGTCCTGCTGGTCCAGTCTTGCTCCGACGCCGGCGACCCGAACCATGCGCCGCTGGCGGAGAATCTGGCGCTGTTGCGACGGGAAACGGATGCGCAGGGCCGCCGCTTCGAGGTTCTGCCGATCGATCAGCCGGCACGTATGACGGTCGACGGCCACCGGCTCGCGGCGGCCTATGTAAATCTCTATCTCGCGAATGGCGGCGTCGTGATGCCGTCTTTCGCCGACCCGCGCGACGCCGCGGCGCAAGCTGTCGTTGCCGCCGCCTTTCCGGATCGCCGGGTCGCCGTCTGCCCGGCGCTCGACATCGTCTGGGGCGGGGGCGGGATTCACTGCATTACCCAGCAGCAGCCCGCGGCTGGTTCGGAGGGCTAGGCAATGAGGACGATCACCCTCGCCGCGACGCAGATGGCTTGTTCCTGGGATGTCGAGGCGAACCTGTCCGCGGCGGAGGACCTGGTTCGCGAGGCGGCGGGCCGAGGCGCGAATCTCGTCCTCCTGCAAGAGTTGTTCGAGACGCCCTATTTCTGTCCGGACCAGAAGCAGGCCTTTTTCGCGCTCGCCAAGCCCTTCGAAGGGAACCCGGTGATTGCGCGCTTCGCGGCGCTGGCCAGGGAGCTGGGTGTCGTGCTGCCGGTCAGCTTTTTCGAGCGGGCCAACAATGCCCACTACAATTCCCTCGCGATGGTGGATGCGGATGGCAGCGTCCTCGGTCTCTACCGCAAGAGCCATATTCCCGACGGCCCCGGCTATCAGGAGAAATTCTATTTCAACCCTGGCGATACCGGATTCCGAGTGTGGGAAACGCGGTTCGGCCGCATCGGCGCCGGTATCTGCTGGGACCAGTGGTTCCCTGAGGCGGCGCGGGCGATGGCCCTGGCCGGGGCCGAGGTGCTGCTTTATCCCACGGCGATCGGCAACGAGCCGCAGGACTCCTCGCTCGATTCGCGCGATCACTGGCGCCGCGTGATGCAGGGCCATGCCGGGGCGAATCTCGTGCCTCTGGTCGCGTCCAATCGGATCGGTACGGAGGAGAACGACGCGGGGAGGATGACCTTCTACGGTTCCTCCTTCATTGCCGGTCCGACCGGAGAGATCGTGGCGGAGGCGTCGCGCAATGAGCGGTCTGTGATTACGGCGAGGTTCGATCTCGATGCGGTGCAGGCACAGCGGGCATCCTGGGGCGTGTTCCGCGACCGCCGCCCGGATCTCTACCGTCCGCTATTGAGCCTCGACGGAAAACCGGCCTGAAAAGCAATCGGCCCGGCGCTTGTGGCGCCGGGCCGAAGCCGATTCTCACTCCAGCGCGTTTTACTGGAGGATGATCTGCACGCGGCGGTTCTGCGGCTCGCGGATACCGTCTGCCGTAGCAACCAGCGGCTCGGCCTCGCCGCGACCGGCGACCGCGATCTCGCTCTCCGGCACGCCGAGACGGACGAGCTCGGCCTTGACCGCACTCGCGCGGCGCAGCGACAGCGCCATGTTGTAGCCATCCGGGCCCGAACGGTCGGCGTGGCCGGTCGCGTTGATGCGAACCGGGGCAACGCGCTTGGCGTTGTCCGCGGCGGTGCGCAGGATGCCCTTCGCCTCGTCGGTCAGGACGACGCTGTCCCAATCGAAGAAGACGATGTAGTTGCGCGCAACCTGCGGCGCGGGCGGCGGCGGAGCCGGCTGCGGGGCCGGGGCCGGGGCCGGCTGAGCGACCGGCATCGGCTTGGCCGGCGGGTTGAGCGCATAGCGCAGGCCGACCAGCACGTTATGGCTGGCGTAATCGGAATCGACCGCCGTGCCGGCCGCGGTGGTGTAGTTGCCGGCGTCGGGAATGGCGAAGTACTTGTAGCCCAGGGACGCGGTCAACTGGTCGGTGACGGCATAGCCCACACCCGCCATCGCCTGCCATGCGAACGCATTCTCGGCCTGGTCGACCGTGCTGCCCGCGACCGGGCGGACGCCGTCGAGGTCGAGCCGGGCGACACCGATACCGGCGCCGATATACGGCACGACGGGCAGGCTGGTGCGCCAGTCGTACAGCAGGTTGGCCATGGCGCTCCAGACCTTGTAGTCGCCGGCGCTGTTGGCTGCGCCGCCGACCGAATCGACGCCCACATTCTGATGGCCGAATTCAAGCTCGCCGCGCAGGCCGTTGGCGAAGCCGTAGCCGGCGCCAAGGAAGGCGGCCCAGCCGTTATCCAGCGCCGCGCTGGTGTTCACGCCGGTGCCGTCGATGTTCGAATCGCGCGGCATCGAAAGGCCTGCGGACCCTGTGACGTAGAAGCCGGGGTCCGAAGCCATTGCGGTCTGCGCCTGAGCCGCTGAGGCGGTCAAGCCGACCACCCCGGCAACCATCAGCGCCTTGCCGACGAAACCCGATTGCACATTCATGCGAGAACTCCTGATGCCGCAGCCAACGCAGGCCGTTTATTGTGGGCAAAATACTGCGACCAATTTAGGTCGCCAGACTCCTAACGTTCAACTGCCTCTTTCGCTTCGGGCCAAGATAAATTCTAAGTGTTGCCGGATTGCACAGGGCCGTTCCATTCGCGGCAGAACGCCGCCGGATCGGGGCGCGGCTTCTGCCGCGGCGTCTCCACAGGGGTTCCAAGATAAAGAAATGTGACGATTTCATTGTCGGGATCGATGCCGAGCGCGGTCTTGACATGGGTGTCGTGCGCGTTGGCCCCTGTCAGCATGATGCCGCCATAACCCTTGGCATGGGCCGCCAGCAGGACATTCTGGGCTGCGGCGGCCGCTGCGACCACCTGCTCGACGCGCGGGACCTTGGGGTGATTCGCGACGATCTCGGCATAGACGACGAGGATCAGCGGCGAACGCAAAGGCCGGCCCAGTTCCTTCTGCCGCATGTCTTCGGTGGCCAGGGGATCGCGGCGGCACAGGGCCTCCGCAAACACCTCGCCCAGTCTGCGCCGTGCCTCACCGCGGATCGTCAGGAAACGCCAAGGACGCAGGGCGCCGTGGTCCGGCGCCCGCATGGCCGTCGCCAAAATCTCGTCGAGTTCCGCACCCGCGGGAGCGGGCTCGGCGAGCAGCTTCGCCGGTACGGAACTGCGGTTGAGCAAAGCGTCCATCGCGTCCATTGCCCTGTCCTTCCCTCGCGCGGCCACCGACTGTAGTCCGGTTTTACATCCAGAGCGCGATGCTTACGAGTTGTCCGTTGGTCCCGGCCGTCCGCGACCGTCGAGGCCGCGGATCAGCAAGGCTCCTGCGACGAACCCGGCGATATGCGCCTCCCAGGCAATATCGCCGCTTTCGAACGGCATGCCGAACGGAAGCAGGCCGATCAGAAGATTGGTGCCCAGCCAGACCGCGACAAAGGCCAATGCGGTTCGCCGGTCGCCGAGCGGACCGGATTGGCCGGCGCGCAGGCTCAGCATGCCGATGGCCCCCACAAGCCCCGAGATGGCCCCGGACGCGCCGATCAGAGGCACTGTGGAAAGCGGTTCGAGCCAGGCCCAGAAGAACGCACCGGCAATGGAACTGCAGAAATAGAGCAGCAGGAACGGGGCGGCGGCCATGCGCCGGGCGACCGGCGCCCCGAAGGCCATCAGGAAGGCCATGTTGAGGAACAGGTGCCCCCAGCCGCCATGCAGAAAGGCGTAGCCGACCGGACCGGCCAGATAGGCCAGGGGATCGGCCGCATAGGCGCCTTCCACGGAATAGCGGGCGGCGATGAAACCGAAGCGCTGAAGCAGTTCGAACTGTGCATTGTCGGGCAGGACGATGCGCAACAGGTGAAGCGCGACGGTAAGTCCGGTCAGCCACAGAACGACGGCAGGGGCGTTGAAGGCCGGAGGCGAGGGGGCGTCGGCCGGACGGTCGGACAGCGAAGCAGGCATGCTGGCAATGTAGGGACGGGCCGGGCGGCGTCAATGCGGTTGTCGCGCGGGCGCCATCGGTCTTACCGCCAGACTGCCAGCGGCTCGGTGAGGATGTTCGGCGGCAGGCCCTGGCAGAACACCTTCTGGGCATTCAGGGAACCGCAGATGGCAATCACGTCCTGCTGGGCCAGGCCGGTCAGCAGGGCATTGTGCAGCAGGATCGGACGGCGGGTCGACGGCACGATCGTCGGGCGCCCGCGGCGCTGTGCGGGCGGCAGCAGCTTGAGCGTGCTGGCGATCCGCGCATTGGCTTCCTTGGTGGTCGGAAATGCGCCGAACAGAACGCCCCAGCCCGGCAGCCGGCCCTTCGAAGGCTGCCCGGTCTCGGCGGCGGCGATGGCGGCGTCGCAGGTGCCGGGATCGAGCACATGCGGCGGTGTCTCGCCGGCCGTGGCGATTGCCGGCTGGGCCATGGCGAGCGGCGAGCGGTCGATATCGTCGATCCGGGATCGGAAGGCGGCATCGATGAGATTTGCAGCCTCCCGGTTGCGGGCTCCCGATGTGGAGCCGCCAAGAACGACCGTGATCAAGGTACGTCCGGCACGCTCTGCGGCGAGGATCACATTGTAGCCCGACCAGCAGGTGAAACCCGTCTTCATGCCGATGGCACCCGGAACGGAATCCAGCAGTCCGTTGCTGGTGGCGAGGCGTCGCGAGCCGATCTGCGCGAAACGGCGCGAGAACATATCGGCATGCTTGGGGAACCGGCTAAGGGTTTCCTGGGCCAGCAAGGCGGCATCGCGCGCGGTGATCCGGGCGGCCGGATCGGGCAGGCCGGAAGCATTCGTGAAGTGGGTCCCGTGCATGCCGATCCGTTCGGCGGCGCCGTTCATCCGGTCGACGAAGGCGGCCTCGCTGCCCGCAACCGCTTCTGCAAGGACGACCGCGGTGTCGTTCGCGGAATGCACCACCGTGGCCAGCAGCGCCGCCTCCAGCGAGAGTTTCGAGCCCGGGGCCAGATATGCCTTGCGCTCAGGCTGGTCCGCGGCGGCCTCGGATACCGTCAGTTGGTCCTTCAGCGACAGCCGTCCCTCGTCGACGGCTTCCAGCGTCAGATAGGCCGTCAT
>JBFWNZ010000227.1:0-6475 GCA_050250795.1 Alphaproteobacteria bacterium
ACAGCGCCTGCTATATCGGCAGCGGCGCAGGCACTTCAAGGCAAACCGCGCGTCCGAAGCGGCCTATCTGCCATGCGCCGCCATCGCATCCAGCGCGCCCTGAAGGATGTAGGCGGCGGCCAGCTTGTCCACGACCTCGCCGCGGCGCTTGCGGGTCATGTCCGCCTCGTCGACCAGCATGCGCTGGATCGCGGCGGTGGACAGCCGCTCGTCCCAGAAGGCGAGCGGCAGGTCGATGCGCGCCAGAAGGTTTTCGGCGAACTGCCGGACCGACTGGCAGCGCGGCCCCTCGCTGCCGTCCATGTTGACCGGCAGGCCGAGCACGAAGCCGCCCACCTCGCGCTCGCGCACGATGCGCTCCAGGATCAGCACATCCTTGCCGAACTTGGTGCGGCGGATGGTCTCCAGCGGCGACGCGATGGTCCAGGAGCCGTCGGAGATGGCGAGCCCGATGGTGGTCGTACCGATATCGAAGCCGAGCAGCCGCTGGGGCCGCTGGACCAGCGACGGAAATGCGGTCAGTTCTGCGGTCGGCATGCGCGAAACAGGAATGAATTGAGCATCGGCGGCTTATAGCAGCGATGGCGGTCCGGCGCATCGGTCAGCGCCTTGCCGCTCCGGGATGCGGGTGTTAGCTTCCGGCCGCATTTCGACCGGCAGGCAGCGGCATTCGAGAGGGGTTTGCGATGGCGCTCGACGAGGAGACGGTAAGGCGCATCGCGACGCTGGCCCGTATCCGTGTGCCCGAGGCGGATCTGGCGCCGCTGGCGGGCGAGTTGAACAACATCCTGGGCTGGGTGGAGCAGTTGTCCGAGGTGGACACCGCCGATGTCGCGCCGATGACCTCGGTCGTCGAGATGGTGACGCCGATGCGCGACGACGCCGTGACCGATGGCGGCTATCCCGACCGTGTGACGGCCAACGCGACCGATCCGGCCGGGGCGTTCTTCACCGTTCCGAAGGTGGTGGAGTGATGGCGGGGCTGCTCGACCTGTCGATGGCCGAGGCGCTGGATGCGCTCGCCAAGGGCGAGACGACCGCGGTCGCGCTGACCGAGGCCTATCTGGCGGCGATGGCCGCGACCAAGGGACTCAACGCCTTCATCACCGAGACTCCGGACCGGGCGCTCGACATGGCGAAAGCCTCGGATTCGCGGCGCGCCAAGGGCGAGGCGGGCGCGATGGAGGGCATCCCCATCGCGGTGAAGGACCTGTTCTGCACCGAGGGCGTGCTGACCACCGCGGCGAGCCACATTCTCGACGGCTTCGTGCCGCCCTACGAATCCACCGTCACCGCCAATCTGTGGCGCGCCGGGGCGGTGATGCTGGGCAAGACGAACCTGGACGAGTTCGCGATGGGGTCGTCCAACGAGACCAGCTATTACGGCCCGGTCGGCAATCCCTGGCAGCGCCGCGGCGATCCGTCGGCGGCGCTGGTGCCCGGCGGCTCGTCCGGCGGCTCGGCATCGGCCGTGGCCTCGCGCGCGGCGGTGGCGGCGACGGGCACCGACACCGGCGGCTCGATCCGCCAGCCGGCCTCGTTCTGCGGCATCGTCGGCCTCAAGCCGACCTACGGCCGCTGCTCGCGCTGGGGCATCGTCGCCTTCGCCTCCTCGCTCGATCAGGCGGGGCCGCTGGCGCGCGACGTGCGCGACACGGCCATCATGATGGGCGCGATGGCCGGTTACGATCCGAAGGATTCGACCAGCGTGCAGGCGCCTGTGCCGGATTATGCGGCGGCGCTGGCCGAAGGGGTGAAGGGCCTGCGCATCGGCGTGCCGCGGGAATACCGGGTCGACGGCATGCCGGATGCCATCGACGCGCTGTGGCGCCAGGGCGCGGATTGGCTCAAGGCGGCGGGCGCGGAGCTGGTCGATATCGGCCTGCCGCATACGCAATACGCGCTGCCGACCTATTACATCGTGGCGCCGGCCGAGGCGTCGTCCAACCTCGCGCGCTACGATGGCGTGCGCTATGGCCTGCGGGTCGAGGGCGGAACGCTGCAGGAGATGTACGAGAACACGCGCGGCGAAGGGTTCGGCCGCGAGGTGCGGCGCCGGGTGCTGATCGGCACCTATGTCCTGTCGGCCGGCTATTACGACGCCTATTACATCAAGGCGCAGAAGGTGCGCAGCCGCATCGCCGGCGATTTCCGCACGGCCTGGGACAAGGTGGATGCGATCCTGACTCCGACCGCGCCGAGCGCGGCTTTCGCGCGGGGCGAGAAATCGGCCGATCCCATCGCCATGTATCTGAATGACGTGTTCACCGTGCCGGCCAGCCTTGCCGGGCTGCCGGCCCTGTCGGTGCCGGCGGGGCTGGATGCGGAGGGCCTGCCGCTGGGTCTCCAGGTGATCGGCAAGCCTTTCGATGAGGCAACGGTGCTGCGCGTGGGCAAGGCGCTGGAGGATGCCGCGGGATTCCGCGCAGTTCCGGCGCTGGCGGCGGGGTAGGGACGATGGCTGAACTGTTGCAGGGGCGGACGGGCGAGTGGGAGATGGTGATCGGCCTGGAGGTGCATGCCCAGGCCGCGACCCGCTCGAAGCTGTTCAGCGGCGCGGCGACCGATTTCGGCGCCGAGCCGAACAGCCAGGTCAGCCTGGTCGATGCGGCGATGCCGGGCATGCTGCCGGTGCTGAACCGGGATTCGGTTCGCCAGGCGGTGCTGACGGGGTTGGCCTTCGCGGCGCAGGTGAACCTGCACTCGGTCTTCGCCCGCAAGAATTATTTCTATCCGGACCTGCCGCAGGGCTATCAGATTTCGCAATACGAGCAGCCCATTATCGGCAATGGCGTGATCGAGATCGACCTGCCCGACGGCGGCACCAAGGCGGTCGGGCTGGAGCGGCTGCATCTGGAGCAGGACGCGGGCAAGTCGCTACACGACCAGCACCCGGCGAAGACCTATATCGACCTGAACCGGGCCGGCGTGACCCTGATGGAGATCGTCTCGAAGCCCGACATGCGCTCCGCCGACGAGGCCGCCGCCTATGTCGAGAAGCTGCGCTCGATCATGCGCTATGCCGGCAGTTGCGACGGCAACATGCAGGAAGGCTCCCTGCGGGTGGACGCCAACGTCTCGGTGCGCCGTCCGGGCGCGGGGCTGGGCACGCGCTGCGAGATCAAGAACGTCAACTCGATCCGCTTCCTGAAGCAGGCCATCGAATACGAGGCCGCGCGCCAGATCGAGATTCTGGAGGATGGCGGCAGCATCCCCCAGGAGACGCGATTGTTCGACGCCGGCCGCGGCGAGACGCGGTCCATGCGCTCGAAGGAAGAGGCGCATGACTATCGCTATTTCCCCGATCCGGACCTGCTGCCGATCACGCTCGACCCGGCCTGGGTTGCGGAACTGAAGGCAGGTCTGCCGGAACTGCCCGACGCGAAGAAGCGCCGCTTCATCGCCGATTACGGCCTGTCCCCCTATGACGCCAGCCTGCTGGTCGGCGAACGTGCCACGGCGGATTTCTACGAGCGCGTGGCGGCGGGGCGCGACGCCAAGCTGGCGGCGAACTGGACGATCTCGGAACTGTTCGGCCGGTTGAACAAATCGGGCCTCGAGATCGGCGAATCGCCGGTATCGGCCGAGGCGCTGGGCGGGTTGATCGACCTGATCGTGGACGGCACCATCTCCGGCCGCATCGCCAAGGATGTGTTCGACGCGATGTGGGAGACCGGCAAGGACGCGGCCGCCATCGTCGAGGAGAAGGGGCTGCGCCAGATCTCCGACACCGGCGAACTGGAAGGCATCGTCGACGCCCTGATCGCCGGCAATACGGGGCAGGTCGAGCAGTATCGCGGCGGCAACCAGAAGCTGATCGGTTGGTTCGTGGGCCAGGTGATGAAGGCCAGCCAGGGCAAGGCGAATCCCAAGCTGGTCAACGACCTGCTGCGCAAGAAGCTGGATGGATAGGCGTCGCGTCCGGCGTCTTGCCTGTCCCAAGGGGCCGTCGCCCTTTCCCTCATGCTGAGCTTGACGAAGCATGAGCGGCCCGGTCCGGGGTGCCGTCCTCGCCCTTCGTCTGGCTCAGGGCGAGGCGTACGGGACAGGATCGCCGGTACTCAGACCGACGCCCGGCGCAGGCGAAGCGCGTTGCCGATCACCGAGACGGAACTGAGGCTCATCGCGGCGGCGGCCAGCATCGGGCTCAGCAGCAGGCCGAACACCGGATACAGAACGCCCGCGGCAATGGGGACGCCGGCAGCGTTGTAGACGAAGGCGAAGAACAGGTTCTGCCGGATATTGCGCATCACATGCCGGCTGAGGTTGCGGGCGCGCAGGATGCCGCCCAGTTCGCCCTTCACCAGCACGATGCCCGCGCTTTCGATGGCGACGTCGGTGCCCGTGCCCATCGCGATCCCGACATCGGCGGCGGCCAGCGCGGGGGCGTCGTTCACGCCATCGCCCGCCATCGCCACCACGCGGCCCTCGGCGCGCAGCGCCTCGACGATCCGCGCCTTGTCCTCGGGCATCACCTCCGCCTCCACGCGCTCGATGCCCAGCCGCTTTGCGACGGCCTCGGCGGTGGTTCGGTTGTCGCCGGTCAGCATGACGATCTCGATCCCCTGCGCGATCAAGGCGCCCAGGGCCTCCGGGGCCGCCTGCTTGACCGGATCGGCGATGGACAGCGCGCCGGCGAGCGCACCGTCGACGGCGACGAACACCACGGTCTCGCCCGCCCGGCGCCAGACCTCGGCCTGCATGGCGAGCGGCATGGTGTCGACCTTGCGCTTCAGCATGTAGGGCAGGTTGCCGAGGGCCACCTCGCGGCCCTCCACCTTGCCGGACACGCCGCGCCCCTTCTCGGCGGCAAAGTCCGTTGCCTCGGCCAGCGGCACGCGCGCCTCCTGCGCCGCGGCGACGATGGCCGAGGCCAGCGGGTGCTCGCTGCCGCGTTCCAGGCTCGCGGCCAGGAACAGCAGGGTCTCGCGGTCGGTGCCGGGGGCGGGCGCGACCTGGGTCACGGCGGGCTGGCCCAGGGTCAGGGTGCCGGTCTTGTCGACGACCAGGGTGTCCACCTTCTCCAGCCTTTCGAGCGCCTCGGCGTTGCGGATCAGCACCCCCGCCTGCGCGCCGCGCCCGGTGCCGACCATGATCGACATCGGCGTGGCGAGCCCCAGTGCACAGGGACAGGCGATGATGAGCACGGCGACGGCGGCCACCACCGCATGGGCCAGGGCCGGAGCCGGGCCGATCGCAGCCCAGACCGCAAATGCTGCGATCGCGGCGGCGACGACTGCGGGCACGAAGTATCCCGCCACCTTGTCCGCCAGCCCCTGGATCGGGGCCCGGGAACGCTGGGCGGAGGCGACCAGCGCGACGATCTGCGCCAGCATCGTCTCGGACCCCACGCGCTCGGCCTTCATGACGAAGCTGCCGCTGCCGTTGAGCGTGCCGCCGATGAGCGTGTCGTCGGAGCCTTTCTCCACGGGGATCGGCTCGCCCGTCACCATCGACTCGTCGATGCTGCTGCTGCCTTCGAGCAGCACGCCGTCCACCGGCACCTTCTCGCCGGGCCGTACGCGCAGCCGGTCGCCAGCCTGCACCGCGTCCAGCGACACTTCCTCGTCCTCGCCATCATCGGTCAGGCGTCGCGCCGTGCGGGGGGCGAGGTCGAGCAGGGCGCGGAGCGCGTCGCCGGTACGCTCGCGGGCGCGCAATTCCAGCACCTGGCCCAGCAGCACGAGCACGATGATGACGGCTGCGGATTCGAAATAGAGACCGATGCCGCCATGCGCATCGCGGAAGGCATCGGGGAACAGACCCGGTGCCGCGACGGCGGCGACGCTGAACAGCCACGCCGCGCCGGTTCCCAGCGCGATCAGCGTGAACATGTTCGGCGACATGTTGCGGATCGACGCCCAGCCCCGGCGGAAAAAGGGCAGGCCCGCCCAGATCACCACCGGCGTGGCCAGGGCAAGCTGAATCCAGGCGGAGAGATAGGGCGGTACGAGCGCATGCATGTCGATCAGATGCTCGCCCATCGCGAGCAGAAAGACCGGCAGGGTCAAGGCCGCGCCGATTTTGAAGCGGCGCGTCATGTCGGCCAATTCGGGATTGGGCTCAGCGGTCGCGGCCGGCGGTCCCATCGGTTCCAGCGCCATGCCGCAGATCGGGCAGTCGCCGGGGCCGTCGCGGACGATTTCCGGATGCATGGGGCAGGTGTATTGGGTGCCCGGCGGCGCCGGGTCCGGGGCGGGCTTCTGATCGGTCAGCCAGCGCTCCGGCTCCGCCTTGAACTTCTCCACGCAGCGGGCGCTGCAGAAGAAGTACTCCGTGCCGTCATGGGTATGCTTGTGCGCCGTCTTCGCCGGATCGACGGTCATGCCGCAGACCGGGTCGATAGCTGTGGCGGCTGTGGCGGTCTGCGCCGGCTCGTGCTGGTGGCAGCATGCGCTCAGGGTCCGTCATTCCTGTTCCAGCCGCGCGCCTGCTCGGTGATCCGCTCCTGCTGGCGCAGGATATCGTCGGGCCA
>JBFWNZ010000228.1:0-6468 GCA_050250795.1 Alphaproteobacteria bacterium
TCTTCCGATCTGCCTGCCTTGCCGCATCGACGCTGGCGTTTCCCATCGTCGTTGAGCCTGCGCCCTGGATGGCGTTGCGGGCCATTGTCGGCTACTGCACCTGCGCGGCCTTCATGGTGATCGAGAGCTGGCTGGCCGGCGGCACGCCGAAGGAAAGCCGCGGCGTGGTCTTCGCCACCTACATGATCGTGAACAAGGGCATGTTCGGCGTCGGCCAGCTTCTGCTGCTGGTCGCCGACCCGGCGGGCGACCGGCTGTTCATGCTGTCGGCCATGCTCTACGCCCTTTGCCTGGTTCCGCTCGCCCTGACGCGGCGCGCCGACCCCGCGCATTTGGGCACGGGCCGGCTGCCCCTGATGGAATTGTGGCGCCTGTCGCCGATCAGCGTGACCGGCGCGGCGACGGCGGGCGTCGTGAACTCCTCGCTACTCGGTCTGATGCCGGTCTATGGGGTCCAGATCGGGCTGACCGTCGCCGAGATATCCTATGTGATGACGGCTCTGCTGGGCGGCAGCCTGTTCCTGCAACTGCCGATCGGGCGTCTGTCCGACCGCTTCGACCGGCGTGCCGTGCTGCTGGGCGTGACACTTGTCACGATGGCGACCAGCGCCGCCGTCTCGCTGTTCGTCGGTGCCGGCATGGCAGGCTTGATCGCGCTGTCCCTGATCGTCGGCGGCCTCACCTCGACCGTCTATCCGATCGCACTCAGCCATGCCAACGACGTGACGCCGGTGGAACAGACGGTGGCGCTCGTGGCGGGCCTGACGCTGGCGTTCAGCATCGGCTCGATCAGCGGCCCCCCCGTGATCGCCGCTCTCATGGAGCGCGTGCACCCCGAGGCGCTGTTCCATGCCGTGGCTGTGGCAAATCTGCTGCTCGCCGCCTTCACCGGATTCCGCATGACACGGCGCGCAAGACCGCCAGAGGCCCAGACCGCCCCTTTCGTGCCGCAACCGCAAACTCAACAGGCGACCCCTGCGGTCGCAGCGCTCGATTCCCGTTCGCAAGGGCCGGGCCTGGACCGCTAGTTCGGGCGGTTCTGCCCCGGCTCGCTGCCGGCCTCTTCATCCTGCGGCGGCCGGCCTTGGGTCGGACCGGCCTGATGATGCACCATCCGCCAGCGCGAACCGTCGCGCACGAACAGGTTCGTGGCGATCAGGTAGTTGCCGTCGATCTCCTCGTAGCAGATGACATAGGCGGAATCGCCGCCGACATAGGCGCGCGCACCCAAACAACGGATCGCAGGGTTGCCGCCGGCCAGGATGCGGTCCCAGCTTTCCATAACTGCGTCGCGCCCATGCAACGCATCCCAACCGGGATGGATGCAGGAGATGGACTCCGCATCCGCCCAGACATCGGCCATCCCTCGAATGTCGCCCTGCGCGAAGGCGAGGTAGAAGGCTTCGTTCGCAAACAGGACCGCGTCGCTGTCGGCCATGCCGCCCCCGCCGCCCGAACTATTCGAGCGTGATGGTGTGGGAGAAGGTGTCGCCGTCGCTGATCGTCACCTTCGCAAAACCCAGCATCTTCAGCAGATCGAGGAAGGTGTAGTAATCCTCGACCTTCTGCTCCTTGAAGATCGGCGTCACGCGGGACACCGCCGTCAGCATCGCCAGCAGGGCGCGCATCCGGTACATCGTGTTGTAGGCACCATCCACCACCGTCACGATGATGAGCTTCTCCGCCTCTTCGCCCTTGGCGAAGATCGCGTATTGCGGCGGATAGGGATTGTTCTCAAGCATGCCGTTCGTGATGTTCGTCACGAAGCCGATGCGGGCCCGGCGGTTCGCCTCCGGCAGGGTCTTGGCGCGGGCCTTGTAGACTTCCTGCGATTCCGGTGCCGGATAGTAGTAGTCCGCGTGCCGGTCGTCGGAACCGCCCGCCTTCGCGGCGGCCGGCGCGGCCTGCTGGTTCTGCGCGGCCTGGGCCGGGAGTCCTGCAAACAGAATACCGGCAATCAGCGCCGCGAACAGGGTGGGCAGGGTCTGGGCACGTGGCATCGATAATCCTCTCGCTCGCCGTTTGACGATCTCCGCCCCGGCATTGGCGCGGGATCGCGGTTTCGATATATAAGCGGGACGGTCGGCGGGCTCCGGCCCTCCCATTGGCGGTGATCCCATGCAAGGCACGAAGATCGGTGTCGTCGCGGCCGACCTCCCCCAGGCGCAGGCTGCGCTGGCGGATTTGACCGGCCGTTATCCTACCGTGCCACCGGAGGACGCGGATGTCATCGTCGCTCTCGGCGGCGACGGATTCATGCTGCAAACCCTGCATCGTTACAAGGGCCGCGGGCGCCCCATCTTCGGCATGAACCGCGGCTCGGTCGGCTTCCTCATGAACGAGTACAGGGCGGAGGACCTGCCGGCCCGCCTGAGCAAGGCGGAACCGGTCACGATGCATCCGCTGAAAATGGTCGCCGAGCGCGTCGACGGCAGCCGCCACGAGGCCGCCGCCATCAACGAAGTTTCGATGCTGCGGGAAACCCAGCAGGCCGCCAAGATACGCATCAGCATCGACGGCGTGGAGCGACTGGCGGAGTTGATCTGCGACGGCGTGCTGGTGGCCACCCCGGCGGGCAGCACGGCCTATAACCTTTCGGCCCATGGCCCGATCGTGCCGATCGATTCCGGCGTTCTGTGCCTGACCCCGATCAGCGCGTTCCGGCCCCGCCGATGGCGCGGCGCCCTGTTGCCGAACAACGTGCTGCTGCGTTTCGACATCCTGGAATGCGACAAGCGGCCGGTCAGCGCCAGCGCCGATGCCTGCGAAGTGCGCGAAGTGCGCTGGGTCGAGGTGTGCCAGGATCGCGATGTCCGCTTCACCATGCTGTTCGATCCCGAACACGCGCTGGAGGAGCGGATCATCAAGGAGCAGTTCTCCTACTGACCGGCCGCTACTCCGCCGCCATGTCGAGCGTGCGCGCTTGGATGTAGTCGGCGATGTGCCGCGTCAGCAGGGCCATGTTCCCCCGCAACGCATCGAAACCCTCGCTGCGTTCATAGCTGGTTTCGTCCATGTAGAGGCCGCGGTTGATCTCGATCTGCAGGGCGTGGCGGCCCGCCGCCGGATCGGAATGCGCCCGAACGATCTCAACGCCCTTATAGGGATCGTTCACCCGGACGCGGTATCCCATCTCGCGCAGCACCTGACGCACGAACTGGGTAAAATCGACGTCGCAAGTGCTGTGGTCGCGATCGCCCAGAACGAAATCGGCACCGGCGCGACCGGCTGCCGGCGCCGCCCCAGGGGCTGTCACTGCCGGCATCGAATGGCAATTGACCAGCCAGACCTGTCCGAAACGCTTGTGCAGGCGGTCCAGCGCCAGCCCCAAGGCCCGATGATAAGGACGCCAGTAGCCGTCGATCCGGCCCTTCACTTCCGCTGCCGAAAGCCGCCGCGCATACATCGGCAGATCGGGCGGGCACAGGCGCCAGATGAGCCCATGGCCAAGCCGAGCCTTCTCCCCCGGCGCGACAGGCCCCGGCCAGGATTCGTCGAGAAGCGACGGATCGACATCGGTCAGGGAGCGATTGGGATCGATGTAGGAGCGCGGGAACTCGGCCGTCAGCAACGTGGCCCCGGCCTCGGGTGCATCCCCGAACAGGGCTTCCACATGCATGTCTTCGGACCGGCGCAGGGCGCGAAGGGGAACGATGGTGCCGAAATCCGAGGGGTAGCGGCAGCCGCTATGCGGCGAATCGAGGACCAGCGGCACCGCCGGACCGTTCGGCCGGCGCAGCGTCAGAACGCCCGCAATGCTTTCGTCGCCCGTCATGCCGATACCCGCTGTCGATACCGAAGCTTCGCCCATGTATGACCGCCATGCAACGGTCACGGACACTTGGCGTTCCCGGCCCGGTTGCACATGCGGCGGCCTTGAGCCTAGCCGAGCCCCAACGCGGCCCCGATCTTCTCGACGGCCTTGAGGCCGCTGCCGGTCAGGATGACCGCCACCGTCTCGTCGGCTCGCAGATGGCCGTCGGCCAGGAACCGGGTCAGCCCCGCGCCCACGGCCGCCGTGGTCGGTTCGACGAACAGGCCCATCGAACAGAATCGGTGCAACGCCGCCGCGATCTCGTCCTCGCTGACGGCCACACACCGTCCCCCGCTCTCGGTCAACGCATCCAGCACCTCCTTGAGGCGGACAGGCTGACTGGCCGCGATCCCGTCGGCGATGGTCGGCTTCGCCTGGATCGGAACGGGCCGGTCCGAGCCGGCGTCGATCGCCGCCTGATAGGGCGCGGCATTGGCCGCCTGTACCGCATAGATGCGCGGCAGCCTGTCGATCTGCCCGGCCGCGAGCAGTTCGGCGAAGCCGAGATGCGCCCCCATGATATTGCTGCCCTGACCCAGCGGCGCCACGACCGCATCGGGCGCCCGAAAGCCCAGCTGCTCCCATATCTCGAAGGCGACCGTCTTGGTTCCTTCCAGGAAATAGGGCTGCCGGTTGTGGCTGGCATAAAAGGCGGTTTCGGCCGCGGCAAGAGCCGCGTCGGCAACCGCCTGCCGGTCGCCCTCCACGGGTTCAAGGGTCACACCCATTGCTGCGATCTGGATTTTCTTCGGCGCCGGTGCCGAGGCAGGGACGAGAATCCGGCAGTCCATCCCCAGCGCACCGCCATAGGTGGCAACCGAAGCGCCGGCATTGCCGGAACTGTCCTCGATGATCTGCGTCACCCCGGCCCGGTCGAGATAGGCCAGCATGACCGCCGTGCCGCGGTCCTTGAACGAACCCGAGGGCATCAGGAAATCGAGTTTCCAGAACAGCGACATTTCGCCCCACCGCCCCGGCACCAGCGGCGTCCATCCCTCGCCCAACGAGACACGGGGCGGCGCGACGCGCAACGCCGCCCCATAACGCCACAAGGATGGCTGCGTCGCGTCGATGTCGCCCGGCGCCAAACCCTTGCCGGACGTAAGATTTACGTAGCCGCCATCGTCCGGCGCACGCCAAAGCGCCGTGTCGTCCGGCCAGGTGGCGTTGGTGCGAGGATTGATGTAACGCGCACTCTGCGGCATGGACGGGAAGCCTCCTCGAAAAATGTTTGGCGGGGCCCGGCGAAGGCCGGATGGGTATGCGTGAACCGTCAAGCAAAGGTACCGCGATATCGGCCGATGGCATATCCGGCGGGAAATGATAGAGTTCGCGCGCCCGCATCTGAAGGGGCTCTCTCAGACTGAGACACGGCACGAGGCATGGACTGGGACGATCTTCGCATGTTCCTCGCGATCACGCGGAACGGAACGCTCTCGGCTGCCGCACGCGCACTCGGCGCGACGCAGCCCACCGTCGGACGGCGGCTTGCCTCGCTGGAATCGGCGCTCGGCGCCCGGCTCTTCGAACGCACGCCCAATGGCCTGCATCTGACCGCCGCCGGCGAATCCGCGCTGCGATACGCCGAGCAGATGGAAGCCTCGGCGCTTTCGCTCGGCCGCTCGGTCGCAGGCTTCGACGAGCGGCTCGAAGGCACCGTCAAACTCGTGAGCCTGGAAACCTTCGGCGCCCGCTTCCTCACGCCGTTCATGCGCGACTTCCGCA
Organism: Alphaproteobacteria bacterium; assembly: GCA_050250795.1. GTDB lineage: Bacteria > Pseudomonadota > Alphaproteobacteria > UBA8366 > UBA8366 > JBFWNZ01. The sequence continues at coordinate 5,540 of JBFWNZ010000228.1, forward strand.
AGGCGCACCCGGCGATCAGCATCGAACTTGCGACCGTCGACCGCGCCGTCAGCCTGTCGCAGCGCGAGGCGGATGTCGCCGTCATGCTGACGCGGTTCCACCAGCACGCCATCGTCATGAGCCGGATCGGGACCCTGGGATACGCCCTGTATGCGACGCCCGAATATATCGAGACGCGTGGCATGCCCGATTACGAATCCGGATGCGCGGGGCATGAACTGGTGTCACCGGATGTCGGCTTCGCCTGGCTGCCCGAGGCGCGGTGGCTGGAATCGGTCGGCCGGGCTGCGACCATTGCGTTCCGCTCCAACAGCCGCGAGGCGCAGCTGGCCGCCGCCGCCGCTGGCATGGGGCTTGCGCTGCTGCCATGCTATCTCGGCGACAGCATCCCCGCCCTGACGCGGTTGCCGACGGCGCCGGTGGGTTTCACCCGCGACGTCTGGCTGGGCGTCCATCGCGATGCGCGCGGCATTCCGCGTATCCGCGCCTTCATCGACTTCGTCACCGAAGTCTTCCGCCAAGAACGCCGGCGCCTGACCGGCGGCGAGGGCGGCGATACGTGACCATCCGGACCCGGTACCGACGGTTGCATCCCGGCCGTTGCAACGGCTACAAGCGGAACAGCAGGCCAGAAGGCGACGGGACCGCAGGATGAGCGAGATCGAAAGCGGCGAATTGATCCGACGATTGATCGCCTTCGATACGACGAGCCGCAATTCGAATCTGGCCCTGATCGAGCATGTCCGCGACTATCTGTCGGGGCTGGGCGTGCCGTCGAACCTCGTGTTCGACGAGACCGGCGGCAAGGCCAATCTCTATGCGACGCTTGGGCCCGCGGGCAAACCGGGCATCATGCTGTCGGGCCATACCGACGTGGTGCCGGTCGATGGCCAGGACTGGACGACCGATCCGTTCTCGGTCGTCGAGCG
>JBFWNZ010000229.1:0-6419 GCA_050250795.1 Alphaproteobacteria bacterium
AACACGGTCAGCGAGACGAGATAGAGCCGCTTGCGGCCGAACTGCTTCGAAACCCAGCCCGTCGGCGGCGTCATCACGGCCAGCACCACCAGATAGACCGTGACGACCCAGGATATCTGGTCCTGGCTGGCGGACAGGCCGCCCTGCATATGCGGCAGGGCCACCGTGATGATCGAGGTGTCGAGGATGATGACCAGCGCGCCAAGCGTAATCGCGACCGTCGCCACCCAGGGGCGCGGCGTTGGCGAGACCGCGTCGCCAGTGGCGCTCATCGCGGTTGAAGGGGTCGCTGCGGGCCGGACATGAGCGCGCGATGCTAGAGCAACTTCCCCGGCCGGGAAACGGCCTGCGACGTTCAGTCCTGCGGACGGAACCTGCTACCGCCAAGGATCAGCAGCAGGGGCATGCTTGCAAGCAGCACGATCGCCATGAACCAGAAATTGTTGATGTAGGCGATCAGCATGGCTTGGTGATTTACGGTACGGTCCAGGGCGGCCAACCCTTGCAGGACGGTGGTGTCCCATAAGGCCGGATACCCGGCAGCGCTCAGCTGTTCGTTGTAAGGGTGAATATTCTCGGTCAGCTCCGCGCGGTTCACCTGCACGCTTCGCGTCAGCAGCGTGACCAGGACGGCGACACCCATGCTGCCGCCGACGCCACGCAGCAGGTTGAACACGGATGCCGCCTCGGCGCGCAGGTCGTTCGGCAGCGTCGAAAAGCCGACCTTGTTGAGGGTGACGAAGATCAAGGGCACACCGAGCCCTTGCAGGACCATCAGTCCGGCAATGAACCATAGGTCGATGCCGTCTGTCGCATGCAGCAGCCCCACATAGGAACCGAAGATGCAGAGCAGTCCGGCGCCGGCCAGTATGCGGGGGTCGGCGCGCTGCGGCAGCAGCCCATAGAGCAGGCTTCCCGACATCGAACCCAGCGCCCGCGGCGACAGCACGATCCCGATCAGCAATGGGCTGTAATCCAGCAGATCGTGGAGAAAGGCGGGCATGAGGGTCAGCGTCGTGAACTGGACCAGGCCGAGAATGAAGAACAGGAAGGTCGCGGCGACGAAATTGCGGTCGCGCAGCAACTGCGGTTGGAAGAAGGGTTCGCGGGCGGTTCCGGAATGGATGACGAATGCCACAATGCCGAAGCCTGCGGCGAGTGCCGATGCAAGGATGAAGTCGGAGGCGAACCAGTCCGCGCGTTGCCCCCGGTCCAGCATGATCTGAAGCCCGCCCAGCCCCAGGCTGAGCAGGACGAAGCCGGTCATGCTGAAACGCGGCCGGGCCGTCGCGTGCTTTTCGGGCACGAGGAGGAGCGTCAGGGTGAAGGCGGCGGCGCAGAAGGGGACCGCAATGAAGAAACATTCGCGTCAGCCGAAGGCATCCGCGACATACCCGCCCAGCGTCGGACCGAGAAACGGCCCGAAGGTAACGCCGAAGCTCCACAATGCCAGGGCCCGGGCGTGGTTCTTCGGTGGGTGGATGTCGAGCAGCGTCGCCTGGGTCAGCGGCAGCAGCACCGCGCCGAACGCGGCCTGGACGGCGCGTGCCGCGAGCACCGTCTCCAGCGAGCCTGCCGTGCCGCAGACCATGGAAGCTGCCGCGAAGACGGCGAGCGCGGTGAGATAGAGCCGCTTGCGACCGAAATGCCGGGCGAACCAGCCGGTCGGTGGGGTCATGATCGCGAGTGTCACCAGATAGATGGTGACGACCCAGGAAATCTGGTCCTGGCTGGCCGACAGCCCGCCCTGCATATGCGGCATCGCCACCGTGACGATGGCGGTGTCGAGCACGATGATCATCGAGCCGAGGGTGATGCCGACGGTGGCCAGCAATGGATGACGTGTCGGCGTGACCGCCGGGGCGGCCCCGCTCACGGGGGGCGCTTCCGCGCCGGCCGCAGGGGTGGACGAACTGCCACCGCCGCGGGCCGCGGACGGTCCGGTCGCCGGATCGTCCGATCGCGTCGACATCGCCGCGGATGCTATGGCCGTGTGCACGGCACGGCAAGCGCGAAGGTCAAGGAGTGTTGCGCCGCGACCGGCCGCGCGCTACTGCTTTCTCCCCAGCCGCCTGCGACCGGGCGGTCGCCCATCCCGCCGAGACATAAGGAGCCCCGCGATGCCCGTGATGAAGGGTGCTGAACTAATTACCGAATATCTGATCCAGGAGGGTATCGAGTACGTCTTCGGGATCTGCGGCCATGGCAATGTCGGCCTGCTCGATGAGCTCTACAACGCGCGCGACCGGATCAAGCTGGTATCGCCGCGGCACGAGCAGACCGCCGGCCACATGGCCGATGCTTATTTCCGGGTGAAGCACCACCCCGCGGCGACGCTCACCTCCTGCGGGCCGGGCTCGGCGAACATGGTGATGGCACTGTGCTGCGCGCTGGCCGATTCCTCGGCATTCCTGGCGCTGACGGCGAATGTGCCGACGCAGCAGGCCAACCGGGCGCCGTTCCAGGAGCTGTACCGCCACAACCAGTCGGATTTCCCGTCGGTTATGCGGCCGGTGACGAAGCGGTCGTTCCAGGTGCCGCGCGTCGAGATGCTGCCGCTGATGCTGCGTCAGGCGGTGGGCACGATGACCAACGGCCGTCCGGGCCCGGTCAATGTCGACATCCCCTTCAACGTCTTCCAGGAGGAGGCGGATGTCGAGATGCCGGCCTCGGGCCGCGCGGGCATGAGCAACCGCAGCGGCGCGGCGCCGGACGAGGTGACCCAGATGGTCGATATGCTGCTGGCCGCCGAGCGGCCGGTGCTGTTCATCGGCCACGGCGTCACGCTGTCGGAGGCCGCAGCCGAGCTGACCGAGCTGGCCGAGGCGCTGGATGTGCCCGTGATCAGCTCGCCCAACGGCATGGGCTGCATCCCGATGGGGCATCGCCTGTCGCTGGGCTTCATCGGCCGCAACGGCGCCTTCCATGCCAACCAGGCCGGCCGGCATGCCGATCTGGTGATGGCCGTCGGCGCCCGCTTCGACGACCGCTCGGCGTCGAGCTGGATCGGCGGCTATTCGTGGAACTTCCCGTCGACCAAGCTGATCCATGTCGATATCGACGTGACCGAGATCGGCCGCAACTATCCGCCGACGCTCGGCGTGGTCGCCGATGCGCGCACCACGCTGCGCCAGCTGCTGGCCGAGGTCGCGCGCCGCAAGGTCGATGCCGGCCGGCTCAAGGGCTGGCACGCCGACATCGCCGGCTGGAGCAAGGAGTGGGACGACTTCACGAAGCCCCATTTCGAGGGCCACAGCTCGAACCCGCTGGCGCCGCACCATGTCGTGCGGGACGTCCGCGCGGTGCTGCCCGACGACGGCATCATCACGCTGGATTCCGGCGTGCATCACAACTGGTTCATGCAGTTCTGGGACGCCCGCATGCCCCAGACCATGCTGAACACCTGGGGCTTCTCGTCGATGGGCTTCGGCCCCAGCGGCGTGCTGGGCGCCAAGCTGGCGGCGCCGGACCGGCCCTGCATCTCGGTCTGCGGCGATGGCGGCTTCACCATGACCCCGCATGTCCTGTGCACCGCGGTGGAGTACAACATCCCGGTCGTCTGGGTGGTCTGGAACAACTTCACCTGGGGCGCCATCCGCGACATCCAGGTGGGCATGTTCGGCGGCCGCGAGATCGGCACCAGCTTCACCCGGCCCGGCAACAACGAGCCCTATAATCCCGACTTCGCGGCGCTGGCGCGCGCGCACGGCGTCGATGCCGTCACGATCAAGAGCTCGGCCGATTTCAAGGATGCGCTCGACCACGCCATCAAGTCGAACAAGCCTTGGCTGCTCGACGTGCATGTCGATGCCGATATCCGGCCGCCGGCGACGGGCACCTGGCAGCTGCCGCCGACCCCGTATCGCGAGCCGGTCTTCGGCAAGGCATGGTCGCCGTCGCTCTAGGATGAACCGAGGGGCGGCGCCACGGTGCCGCCCCCGCAAGGGAGGGACATGACATGGCGGAGAACAACGCCCATTACGCGGTCAACACCTACTCCTACACGATGAGTCACACCGCCGAGCGTTGCCTCGCGCATCTCGGCGAGAAGGGCTACCGCGCCTTCGAAATGATGATGTATCCGGGCCATGCCTGGCCGCCGGCGATGGATGCCGCGGCACGCAAGGCCCTGCGCGGCCAGATCGAGCGCAGCGGCTTCCGCCTCGTCTCGGTCAACATGCCGAACATCGACATCAACATCGCCGGCGCGTCGGAGGAGATGCGGGCCTACTCGCTCGGGCTGGTGCGCCAGTTCGTGCAGATGGCGGGCGAACTGGGCGCCGAGGGGCTGGTTCTGGGCGTGGGCAAGTCGAACCCGCTGTTCCCCATGCCCTACGATCAGTTGAAGGGCCACTGTTTCGCCGCGCTCGACCAGCTGGTTCCGCTGGCGGCGAAGTCCGGCACCCAGATCTGGATCGAGAACATGCCCTTCTCCTTCATCTCCAAGGTGAAGGACGTGATGGCGATGCTGGCCGAATACGGCAGCGACGATCTGGGCTTCGTCTACGATCTCGCCAACGGCGCCTTCGTCGGCGAGGATCTGGCCGAGGGCATCGAGACGGTGCGCTCGCGGCTCAAGCTGGTGCATCTCTCCGATACGCCGAAGGACGTGTACAAGCACGATCCGGTCGGCGGCGGCATCGTGGATTTCGCCAAGGCGGCGAAGAAGCTGATCGAGATCGGCTACGACCGGCCGCCGGTGTTGGAGATCATTTCCTTCACCCCCGACCCCGACATTGCGGCCAGCACCGACAAGCTGAACGCGATGGGCTGGGCCAAGGTGAATGCGTAGCGCGGGGCTGCGCCTGTTCGGAATGCAGTGGGTGTCGGGGTGAACCAGGTCTCCAAATCCTTCGAGACCGGTTTCCTGTCGGAGACGCTGGCGGCGCAGGTCGATGCTTGCGACCGCTACGAACTGGCATCCTTGTTCCTGCATTGCTTTGCGGAGCGCCAGCCGGTTCTGGAGGCCGGCTGCGGCAGCGGCCGTTGGTGTGCCTGGCTGCAACGCCGTGGTATCCGCTGCGACGGCGTGGACTGGTCGCAAGAATTGTGCGACCGGGCGGCGCAGGAGATACCGGGTGCCCGCTTCTTCGCCTGCGACATGTCGGCGGTGCCGGTGCCGGACGGCGCCTATGGCGGGATCGTCGCCCTCGGCTCCATTGAGCATACCTTGGAGGGCCCGTCGGCGGCGTTGCGGGAGTTTCGCCGGTTGCTGCGGCCCGGCGGCGTTGCGGTCATCACCATGCCTTATGGCAGTCCCCTACGACGCTTGGCGGCACCGGCCGCCCGGTTGATGCTCGCGTTCAGGGCCTCGCCCCTGCTCCGTAGGCTGTTCGGCAAACGCGTCGGCGGTGTCTCGCTGGCGGTTGCCAGACGCATGCCGCGACGCGCGTGGGGCCCGCAGTTCGGCTATGGCGAAGACGGCTGGTTCTTCTACGAGTACCGCTTCAACAAAACCCAGGCGCGGGCTTTCCTGGGCGAGGCCGGCCTCGCCATACGAGAGGAGTTCGTCGGCTTCGGCGACGAGGGAATCCTGCACCATTTCGGGCGTCTCGCGGGGCGGTGGAACCGCGAGCGTGCCGCGGTCGATTTCACGCCCCTCGGTCGCTGGCTGCGGGCCGTGCTCCCGGTCGGTCTTGCCGGGCACATGCTTTGCTATGTGGTGGAGCGGGCGGACTGAGGCAGCCGCAGCCCTCTAACGCTCTGCCCGTTGCGCCGCCACCGGCACACCCGCGATCTCCAGCACCAGCTTGCTGCGGATCGCGCGGGCGAAGTCGGCACGGCCCTCCGCGACCGCGACGAAGGCGCCCTGGCCGCCGATGACATGGTTGCGATAGTGCAGGTCGATGGGCTCGCCGCGCGGGCCGGCCACGGCCCCGCCGGGCGAACGGATCGCCAGCGCGTTGATCGTGATGCCTTCGGCCAGGATCGCCGCGCGGACCTGATCCAACGGCGCACCGCCGATCTGCGGTCCGTCGCCCGACAGGTCGATGATCCGCCGCGTGCCTTCATAGGCATTGTCGCGGATCATCGCGGCGGAAAAAGCGAGGGCATTGCTGATCGAATTGTAGCCCCAGGCCTTGCGCGGCACGGCCAGCAGCTTGGCAGCGAATGCGTCGGCCGAGGCCGCATCCGAGATCACATGCCAGTCCACGATCACATGCTGCGATTCCGGGTCGCCCCATTCGATCAGCGCCACCGCGATCCGGCCGAGCAGGCCGCCGCGGATCGCCGACAGAACCTGCGGACTGCGGATCGCCTCGGCATAGCCGGTGCGTTGCAGTTCGAACTCCTGTCCGTCGATGGAACCGGAACCGTCTGCCGCAAGCACGAGTTCGAGGTCGACCGCCTGTTGCGCCACGGCCGGCACGGCAAGCGCCAGCCAGAGGATGAGACCGCCTATGAGATGCTGCATTGCA
>JBFWNZ010000230.1:0-6415 GCA_050250795.1 Alphaproteobacteria bacterium
CGCTGAACGGCCGCCCCGTCACAGCCGAGATCGCGCCGCACCACAACCTGGTCGAGCTGCTGCAGGGGCGGTTCGGGCTGACCGGCGCGCGGGAAAGCTGCGGCCAGGGCCTGTGCGGCTGCTGCACAGTGCTGGTCGACGGCGTCGCCGTCTCCGGATGCCTGCATCTGGCCGCCTTCGTCGATGGGACGGCGGTTGAGACCATCGAGGCCCAGGCTTCCGGCGAGACGCTGAGTGCGGAGCAACAGGCCTTCATCGAGGCCGGCGCCTTCCAGTGCGGCTACTGCACGCCGGGCTTCGTGCTGATGACGCGCCAGCTTCTCGATGCGCATCCCGATCCCGACGACGAAACCATCCGCCACTACCTGTCCGGCAATCTGTGCCGCTGCGCGACCTATCCCGAGGTCATGGCGGCGGTAAAGCTGGTCGCCCGCATGCGCCGGGACCGGTCAGACCGCGCCTAGATCGGGCGGCAGGCCGAACAGATAGGCGCCGACCGTGGCGTAATGCGATTTGCGGCCCTGGAGCTGCTGCGTGACGGTGCGGATGTCGCGGTAGCGACGCTCGAACGGGCTGCTTGCGAAGACCGCCGACGCCCCGGCCATGTCATACACTGCCTCCGCCGCGGCCTTGGCCTCGCCGATGGCAAAGGTCGCAGCCAGCCGGATACGCATCCGCTGGGCGATAGTGAGTTCGCCGCTGACCAGAACCGCCGTCCAGATATCCTCCAACTCGCCGAACAGATAGGCGCGCGCGCTGCGATGCCGTGCCTCGGCCTGGGCATAGTCCGACTGGATGACGCTGTCCTCGGCAAGACGGCTGTTCGCCAGCCGCGGCGTCTTCTCGCGCGCCAGTCCGAGATACGCGTCCAGCATGCTGCGGGCGATGCCCAATGCCGTTGCCGCAAAACCGCTGGCGTAAAGCACCATCGACGGGAACAGGTAGAGGGGCGCGTCGTAGCGCCGCTCGGCCGGATCGTCCCGCGAGACCGAATAGGCATGGCCGACCGGGAGATCCTCCACCGCATAGGCATCGCTGCCGGTACCGCGCAGGCCGATCACATCCCAGACATCGGTCATGGGCGCGACTTCCGCAGGGAACAGCATCACGCGCTGGATCGGGGAACCCGTCGCATCCCGACAGACTGCCCCATCCGACCCCAGGACCGTGCTGACCCCGCCGAGCCATGTGGCGTGCCGGCCGCCGCTGGCGAAGGACCACCGCCCTGAAACCCGGTAGCCGTCGCCCTCCGGCCGCGCCGTCGCCTTGCCCGGTCCCCAGGCCAGAACCGCGCGCGGATCGCGGCCCCAGATCCGGTCCGCCACCGCCGGCTCCAGATACGCGGCCGTCATCGCGCAGCCATTGCCCTGGCAAACGCACCACGCCGTGCTGGCGTCGAGCCCTGCCAAGGCCTCGATCACCCGCGCGAAGGCAGGCGGGTCGAGTTCCATTCCGCCAAAGGGACGCGGCAGCAACAGACGGAACAGCCCCGCTCCATGCAAGGCGTCGAGGACAGGCGCCGGGAGGCGCCGGATGCGATCGGCCTCTGCCGCGCCTGCCGTCACGGTCAGCGCAATGTCCGCAACCGCGCGAAGCAACCCTTCCGTTGCGTCAGAACCCGAAGCTGGCGGATCGCCCGGCACGACGCCCGGTTCAGCCGCGGTCGGCGGCCGCGCTTTCCGCGGCGAGCATGCCGTAGACGATGGCCTGATTCAGCGCGCCGATATACGAGACCTTCGGTCCGCCTTCCAGCCCGCCGCAGACATCGCCGGCAGCATAAAGGCCGGGAATCGGCTGTCCGCCCGCCTTCAACACACGCGCCGCCGCGTCCACGGCGACGCCGCCTTGGGTATGCGTGATCGCCGCGCAGCCCGGCGCCGCGTAGAACGGGCCCTTGCGGATCGGCTTGCCGGGGATGCGGCCGGCACCGCGCGGCGGCGTCAGCTTGTCCTGGCGCCCGGCATCGAAGGCGGCGTTGTATTCCTCGACCGTCGCCGTGAGTGCCGCTGCCGGCAGGCCTGCCAGCTTCGCCAGGCTCTCCAGATCGTCGGCCTTGTGCAGCGTGCCGCCGCGCTCCAGGAGGTTCGGATTCGCCGGCGAGAAGAAATGCTTGCCGGTGGTATTCCATATCTCGTCGTCGAAGATCACCTGCGGCGTGCCGCCCATGTCGTTATGGGCGACGGCGTTGGCGATGTAGACGCCCCACATGCTCTCGTCGCAGAAGCGCTTGCCGCGGCCGTCGACGATGATCCCCGCACCGGCCAGGAAGTCGAGCAGCGGGAAAGGCGACAGGCGCGGGTTGCTGAGCGCGTCGGCGCTCAGCACATGGCCGTAGAAATACTTCATCCCGACCAGCTCGGCCCCGACGGCCTCGGCCATGCGGATGCCGTCGCCGCTGCTGGAGCGCGGTCCCCGCGCCAGCAGGGTCTCCGGATGGTCGGTAACGAACCGGCGCAGCATCTCCGTATTGCCCTGGAAGCCGCCATCGGCCAGGACGACCGCGCCGCGCAACTCGACCTGTCCCTGCGGTCCCTTCGCCTTGAGGCCGACGCAGCGGCCGCCCTCCACGATCAGCGCGTCTGCCTGGGTCGCACGCAGGAATCGGCCGCCCGCCTGGGCGAAGCGCGCCTCCATCCGCTGCATCGTGACATCGGAGCCCAGCCCCTTCCAGGTCAGCCCGTCGGTGTTGTTATGGAAACCGAGCGGCTTGAAGACGTGGTCCTTCCAGCCTTCCGTCGGCTCGATCTCGCCGAACTCCGCGCCCATGCCCTTCAGCCAGTCGACCACGCGCTTGGCATTGACCGACAGCGCGCGGGCCAGCGGCTCCGGCGTAAAGCCGCCCGAAATCCGGCCGATGGCCTGCACCATCTTCTCGGGATCGTCGAGCATGCTGAGGAACGCGACATGGATGACGCCGCCGCCCAGACGCGAGTTGCATTCGTACTGGGTGTCGCCGCTCTTCTCGATCAGCACCGTGCGCAACCCAAGTTCCTGCGCCCGGTTGGCCGCAGTCAGCCCGGCGAAGCCGCCACCGACGACGATCAGGTCGAATTCTTGCGTGGACGCCATGAACAGGTCTCCGCTGCGTTTGTCGTTGCTTGTTCGTCAGGCCCGCAGCAGGTCCGCCGCGTTCCCTCCCATCGATTGCCCGCAGATTACGGGCGGCCTTCAATTCCGGTCAAACCGGCCAAGCCATAACAATCAGGCGTTCGGCCGAAAGCCAGCGATCACCTCGGCAGCATGCAGCCCGAGGGTGCCGGCTTTCGCCAGACCGCCCCCGTAACCAATGGTGCCGCCGCCCTCCAGACCGCCGGTCGACGAGCCGATCGCATAAAGGCCTTCGATCGCAGAACCGTCCGCCCGAAGCGCGTGACAATCGCCGTCGATCCGGATGCCGCCCATGGTGTTGGTGAGACCGACGGACAACGGCATGGCCATGAAGGGGGGCTTCAAAATCGGCCACAGCTTGCCCTGGTATGGTGAATGCGGCGGATCGAGCCGGTCGGCCGTGCCGTCGGCGACCGCCGCGTTGTAGCGACGCACCGTCTCAACCAGAGCGGCCGCAGGAAGGCCCGCCTTGGCTGCCAATTCCTCGATGCTGTCCGCCCGATGGGCGACAGCACCGCGCTGCTCGGCATTGGGATTGACGGGGCAGAGGGTCTGCCGTCCCGGCCCCTCCCAAACCGCCTGGTCGAAGATCGCGACGGTCTCCGCCGGATCGTCCAGCTTGGCAATTTCATTGCTGAGCCAGATGCCGCCCGGCCCTTCGTCGGTGAAACGCCGCCCGTCGGGACGGACGACAATGCCCGCCGCGGCGACCGTATCCAGCTGCGGATAAGGCCACAGGCCGGGATGGTTCAAGGCGGCATAGGCCAGCAGATGACCGTAGAACCGGTCCATCTTGACCAGCGCCGCACCGGCCCGTTCGGCCATCCGGATGCCGTCGCCACGCGCGGTTCCGGCGCTGCGCAGCACCATCCGGTCGGGGTTAGGGCCGATATACTGCTTGATCATTGCGGGGTTCGCGGGGAAACCGCCATCGGCGATCACCACCGCCGCGGCCGTGAACCGCTCGATCCCGGCCGGAGTCGCCGCGGTCACGCCGACGCAACGCCCGTTTTCCATGATGAGGTCGCCCACTCGTGCGCCTTGCAGCATCCGGCCGCCGCGTAGGGCAAGGCGCGCCACCAGGGCCCGCAGGGTGAGATCGGGGCCCCAGTCGTTCCAGACCATACCGCCGCTCGGCGGCCGCTGCGGCGCCATCGACCAGCGATGCCAGTCGATGGGGCTTTCGTCGGTATAGGCTGCCCCCTGATCGGCGAGCCAGTCGATGAAACGGCCTGCCGTGCCGGCAACCGTCCGCGCCACATCCAGGCTCAGATCGCCCTTCATCGCCGTGCGAAGCACCCCGACCAGTTCTTCGGGGTCCGCCTTCATATCGTGATACGAGACGTGGAAGATGCCGCCCGACGACCGCGCGCTGCAGGGATAGCGGTCGCCCTCCCCTTGCTCGAGCAAAAGGACTTCGGCACCCAGTTCAGCGGCGCGAACCGCGCAGACGAGGCCGGACATGCCGCCCCCGATGACGATCAGACTGGTCATGGCTCGTTCTTTGGAAAGACCGGTTGGCAGGAGTTGAATAGTGGTCCACCCGACGCACCTTGTCACCCCCGGTGCATGCCGAAAATAAATCCTCCGGCCCTTGATATAAATTAGAATAATTCTAAATTTAGAAAGCGAGATGGAACGGCCCTCCGGGACGGCAGTTACACCGGACGGCGACCGCAGCGAGAGAAGGAGGAGGACATGACGAACTTGAACGGTCTTGGCGAGAATGCCCGCAAGAACATTGCGGAAGGTCTGTCCCGCGTCCTGGCCGATACCTACACGCTCTATCTCAAGACCCATAATTTCCACTGGAACGTGGAGGGGCCCCGCTTTCGCGAACTGCACCTGATGTTCGAGGAGCAGTACACCGAACTTGCCACCGCGGTGGACGATATCGCCGAACGGATTCGCGCCCTCGGCCATAAGGCGCCCGGCAGCTATGCGGCCTTTTCCGCGCTGGGCACCATCAAGGAAGCGGATGGCGTGCCGGAAGCGGATGAAATGGTGCGCATCCTTGCCGACGACCACGGCAAGGTGATCCAGACGATCCGCGATGCGCTGCCGGCAGCCCAGGAAGCCGGCGACGAAGCGTCGGTCGGCATGATGGTGGATCGCCTGACGATCCACGAAAAGACGGCCTGGATGCTGCGCGCCAGCGCGAAATAGGTGCAAGGCGGGCCGCCCGAGTTTCCCTCGGGCGGCCCGCTATGACTATCCGATCAGATAGTGCCAGACGGCGCCAAGCAGCGCGCAGACCGCCAGAATGCGCAACATCCCCTGGCGGAAGCCGAACAATGCCACGAACGCCGCGCCCGCCAGGACGACGGCGGGCATGTTCACCGTCGACCAGTCCGGTACCAAGAGCCGAAGTCCGGCCAGATGGCGTTCACCGACCGTGCCGAAGGCGACATGGACCGCAAACCAGATCGCAAGGTTCAGAACGACGCCGACAACCGCCGCCGTGATGGCGGACAGCGCGGCGTTCAGCCCCTGCCGCCCCCGCAGCGCCTCCACATAGGGAGCTCCGAGGAATATCCACAGGAAGCAGGGCACGAAGGTTACCCAGAGCGTCAGGAAGGCGCCCAGCACCCCGGCCAATAGCGGGTCGAAAGGGCCCGGGTTGCGGAACGCCGCAAGGAAGCCCACGAACTCCAGCACCAGAATCAGCGGTCCCGGTGTCGTCTCGGCCATGCCGAGCCCATCGAGCATCTCGCCGGGCGACAGCCACGCATAGAACTCGACCGCCTGTTGCGCCACATAGGCCAGAACGGCATAGGCGCCGCCGAAGGTGACCACCGCCATCTTGCTGAAGAACAGGCCCTCGGCCAGATAGACGCTCTGCGGCCCCAGCAGCCCGCCGATCGCCAGCAAAGGGCCGAACCAGAGAATCAGGCATGTCAGTGCGATGAGCGCCGCACGTGCCGCCGAGGGCTTCACATGCTCCAGCAGACCCGCGTCGAGCAAGGCGTCGAGAGCCGGGACGGATTGCGCGTGCGCACCCGCCGCGTGATGCGCCATCGGCTTGAACGCGGTGGGATTAATCCGATGCCCGACGAAGCCCACCAGCGCAGCGGCGAGCACGATCAGCGGAAACGGCATTTCGAAGAAAAAGATGCCGATGAAGGCAAGCGCCGCCACCGTGTACATGGCTGAGGTCTTGAGCGCGCGCCGGCCGATGCGAAAGACCGCCTCGATCACCACCGCCAGCACCGCGGCCTTCACGCCGAAGAACAGCGCCTGCACCAGGGGCAATTCGTGGAACACTGCATAGAGGACGCTGAGCACGAGAATGACCAGCGCGCCAGGC
>JBFWNZ010000231.1:0-6383 GCA_050250795.1 Alphaproteobacteria bacterium
CCGTTCCAGCCGCCCTCGACATATTGCCGGTAGGCGTCGGCAAATCCGTCGGGCGTGCGCACCACGCCATTCTCGTAGCGCACGCCCTGGCGGTCGCCGCTGTGGTTCAGCGGCGCGATCACGCCGGAGGCGAGCTTGCCGGCCTCTTCGAGCACCTGGGCGACCAGATCGGCGGAGACTTCCTCGCAGCCCGGCAGGGCCGCGACGCGCGACCGTAGGCCCATATCCTCCATCAGGAAGCGGAAATCCTCGAGCGGGGGACGATAGTCGGCCATCGGCTACAGCACCTTCTGCGGGTTCATGATGCCGGCCGGGTCGAAGGCCGCCTTGATCCGGCGCATCAGTTCCAGTTCGAACGCGTCCTTGTAATGCGCCAGTTCGCCCCGCTTCAGGCGGCCGATGCCGTGCTCGGCGCTGATCGAGCCGTTCATGTCGACCACGATGTCGTGGACGATGCGGTTGATCTCCTCCCAGTGGCCCATATAGGCGTCGCGGTCCATGCCCTCGGGCTGGGTGATGTTGTAGTGGATGTTGCCGTCGCCGATATGGCCGAAGGGGCAGGGGCGGATGCCCGGCATCGCAGCCTTAACGGCCTTGTCGGCGCGAAGGATGAACTCGGGCACCTTCGAGACGGGAATGGCGACATCGTGCTTGATGCTGCCGCCCTCGGGCTTCTGCGCCTCGACGATGGTCTCGCGGATCGCCCAGAAGGCGCGGCGCTGCGTTTCGGACTGGGCGATGGTCGCGTCGAGCACGAGGCCGTCCTCGAACGCCTCCGCCAGCAGGGCCTCCATGGCCTCGGCCATGCCGCTGTCCGGCCGGGCGCCCGAGAATTCGATCAGCGCGTAGTAATCGTGTGTCGTTTCAAGCGGGTTGCGCGTGCCCTGGCCATGCTTCTCGACCAGTTCGACCGCCAGCCGGCACAGCATCTCGAAACTGGTGACGCAGTCGCCGCTGACCGATCTTGCCCGGGCCAGCAGTTCGATGGCGGCATCCAGGTCGCGCAGGCCGACGAAGCAGGTCTGCACATCCTTCGGCTTCGGGAACAGTTTGAGGACCGCGGCGGTGACGACGCCCAGCGTGCCTTCGGCGCCGATGAACAGGTGCTTGAGGTCATAGCCGGTATTGTCCTTGCGCAGCCGGCGCAGGCCGTTCCAGACGCGGCCGTCCGGCAGCACCACTTCCAGCCCCAGCACGAGATCGCGGGCGTTGCCGTAGCGCAGCACGTTGACGCCGCCGGCATTGGTGGACAGGTTGCCGCCGATCACCGCCGTGCCCTCGCCGCCCAGCGACAGCGGGAACAGCCGGTCGTGCCGGGCCGCTTCCTCCTGCACCTTCTGCAGGATCACACCGGCCTCGACCGTCATGGTGTAGTTGAGCGGGTCCACGTCCAGGATGCGGTTCATGCGGCCGAGATTGAGCAGCACTGCCGTTCCGTCCTCATAGGGCGTGGCGCCGCCGCACATGCCGGTGTTGCCCCCCTGGGGGACGACAGGGATGCCGGCCTCGGCACAGATGCGGGTCACGGCCGCGACCTCGCCCGTATCCGCCGGCCGCACCAGCAGGGCTGTCCTTCCCTGGAAATAGCCGCGGCAGTCGATCAGCAGCGGCGTCACGATATCCGGGTCGTCGCTCCAGCCCTTCGGGCCGACGACAGCCTTGATCCGGTCGAGCACCGCGCCAGAGGGGGCGGGGACGGCGGCGTCGGGCGCCATGCGCGTTTCTCCCTGCGAAGCCGATCCGCATGCAAGCGCGGAATGTCAGCAAATGTAAACCGGCCCGAGTGTGGCCTTAGCCGCGCTGCATCGCAAGGCGGCGCAACTCAGGGCCGCCAGCCATCCTGGACATTGAACTTGTAGGCGAAATTGAACGGGTAGCGCGGATTGCCGTATCGCCCGCCGGCATCGGCCCCCGTCGCCGCGCGCATCGCCGCGGCATCGGTCCGGGCCACCGAATTGACGCCGAGGCCCGCCGAGCGGTCGATGGCGATGGTGTCGATCAGACCGGTCCGCGCTTCGCGGCCGACAAGACCGATACCGGCGGCCATGCCTTCGATCTGTGCGGTCGAGAGGGTTTGGCCCGGCGCCGTGCAGTGGTAGCCGAACAGGATCTTGCCCGGCCAATGGTTCGGATCGCCCGGCGGATCGTCCCATTCGCCCTTGAAGGCGACGCAGCTTCGATTCTCCGCGGTCAGCGTGTAGGGGCGGTACCAGACCAGACCGGCGCGCGGCGCCACCACGTCGCCCTCCTCGCCCCAGGTCTTCGGCTTGCCGCGGTTGAAGGCCCAGGTTTCCGCCGCCGCCTGCATGCTGTAGTCGAAATGCAGCGACACTTCGGACGCCGTCACCTGCGAGTAGATGAACTCCGCCTGCGCGTCCTTCGCCGCGAAGCGCGCATATTCCTCGCGTTCGAAATTGTCGACATGCTTCACGCGCGTTGCCTGGGCAGCTTCGATACCGCTGTAGAGGATGCGCTCGTCCCCTGGCGGGACGGTCTCCTGGATCGGCCATTGCGCGGCGCAGCCGGCAAGCGTGCCGAGCGCGAGCAGGATGGCAGCGGAACGGAAAGATCGGGACATTGAGCGGCTCCTTCGTCCCTAGATGTGCGCCGTGTCCGTCGCCGGCGCAAGGGGGCGCTCTGCGGCGGCGCGGCGCAGCCGGTCGTTGATCGCACGGCCCAGCCCGCGCTCGGGAATCGGCATGACGGCGATGCCGGCAATGTCGGGCCGGTCGAGCGCGTGGAGGAAGGCGAAGAGGTTCGCCGCAGCTTCGGTCAGGTCGCCCGCGGGGCTGAGGTTGAGTTCGGTCGCGGGAGCATCGGGGCCGAAACCGAGCAGGACTTCGCCGGGACGGGCGGAGGTTGCGCCGAGGCGTACCGGTGCTGCCGGGGCATAATGGCTGGTCAGCATGCCGGGCGAACGCGGTGCGGAATCGTCGCTTCCGGCAAGGGCCAGCGGGGCGCCCAGCGCGGCCTCCAGCTGCTCCGCCGCCAGGCCGCCGGGGCGGAGCAGGACCGGCGTCTCGCCGGACAGGTCGAGGACGGTGGATTCCACGCCGACGGGACAGGGGCCGGCGTCCAGGATCAGGTCCACCCGGCTGCCGAGGCTGGCGGCGACATGCGCGGCGGTCGTGGGGCTGAGCTTTCCCGAAGCATTGGCGCTGGGTCCCACCACCGGAATCGCGGCCATGCGCAGCAGGTCGCGCGCCGTGTCATGCGCCGGAACCCGGATCGCCACGGTCGGCAGGCCGGCCGAGGCGAGCAGCGACAGGCCCGAGCCCGGCCGTCGCGTCAGCACCAGGGTCAACGGGCCGGGCCAGAACCGTGCCGCGACGGCTTCCGCACGCGCATCGACGTCGACCAGCCGTCGCGCGGCGGTCAGATCGGGGACATGGACGATCAGGGGATTGAAATGCGGTCGGCCCTTCGCGGCGAACACCGAGGCGACAGCCCGCTCGTTCGTCGCATCCGCACCCAGGCCATAGACGGTCTCGGTCGGGAAGGCCACGAGCCGGCCCTCGCGCAGTAACCTTGCGCCTTCGGCGATGGCCTCGGGAGAGATCGGCAGGATGCGCGGCTCGGGCATGGGACTGGCTTAGCCCCGCATGCGCCGCATCGCAAGCCGATCCTCTTTCCCTCCTTCCGGCCAGCGGCTAGGCTCGCGGGCCGAAATGGCGAGGGAGGCAAGGATGGCGGACACATCCGGGAACAGGCGGCGTTACAGCCTGGCGGTGGTGCCGGGCGACGGCATCGGCAAGGAAGTGGTGCCCGAGGGGCTGCGCGTGCTGGAGGCGGTCGGCGCGCGCCACGGCATCGATTTCGACCTCGCCGAATACGATTGGAGCTGCGAGACCTATCGCAAGACCGGCCGGATGATGCCGGAGGACGGCCTCGACCGGCTGGCGAAGAGTCAGGCGATCTATCTCGGCGCGGTCGGCTTTCCGGGCGTTCCGGACCATGTTTCGCTCTGGGGCCTGCTGATCCCGATCCGGCGGCATTTCGACCAGTACGTCAATCTGCGGCCGGTGAAGCTGCTGCCGGGGATCGAGGCACCGGTGCATGGCTACAAGCCCGGCGACATCGACTTCTACGTCATCCGCGAGAATTGCGAGGGCGAGTATTCCGAGATCGGCGGCCGCATCTATGCCGGCACGCCGCAGGAGATGGTGACGCAGGAGACGATCTTCACCCGCCACGGCGTCGATCGCATCCTGCGCTACGCCTTCGATCTGGCGCAGTCGCGGCCGCGGCGCAAGCTGACCTCGGCCACCAAGTCGAACGGCATCATCCACACCATGCCCTACTGGGACGAGCGGTTCAAAGCGATGGCCGCGGAGTACCCCGAGGTCGAGACCGAGCAGTACCACATCGACATCCTGACGGTGCATTTCGTGCGCCGCCCGGCCAGCTTCGACGTGGTGGTGGGATCGAACCTGTTCGGCGACATCCTGTCCGATCTGGGGCCGGGCGTGACCGGCACCATCGGCGTCGCCCCGTCCGCCAACATCAACCCCGAGGGCGTGCACCCCTCGATGTTCGAGCCGGTCCACGGTTCGGCGCCGGACATCGCGGGCCAGGGCATCGCCAATCCCATCGGCCAGATCTGGTCCGGGGCGATGATGCTGCGCCATTTCGGCGAGGAGGAGGCCGCCGCCGCCATCGAGCGCGCCATCGAGACGGTGCTCACCGACCCGAAGGCGCCCAAGACGCCGGACATGGGCGGACGCGCCAAGACGGCCGATCTCGGCAAGGCCATCGCCGACGCAATTTGAGCAATCTCCCTCATGCTGAGCCTGACGAAGCATGAGCGGCTCGTTCCATCCAGCCATCCTCATCCTTCGTCAGGCTCAGGATGAGGAAAGGTGACTGGCAGGCGAATGCAGACCTACTATTTCGACGACTTCAAGCTGGGCGACCGCTTCGAGACGCGGCGCGCCCGGATCACGGAATCCCAGATCATCGACTTCTCCTGGGCCTGGGACCCGCAGCCGATGCATCTCGATCCCAGTTCGGACCGGACGCTCGCCTTCGGCGGCCTCATGTCCAGCGGCTTCCATACGATGTGCATCACCTTCCGCCTGTGGATCGATCTGGGCGTGCAGGCGGAGTCGGTCGTCATCGGCCGCGGCATCGAGCAGTTGCAATGGACCGCGCCGGTGCGTCCCGACGACATCCTGCGCGTGGTGGTCGAGGTGATCGGGCTGAAGCCGTCCTCACGGCCGGGCCAGGGCACCGTCTCGCTGCGCTTCACCACGCTCAACCATAAGGACGAGACGGTGATGACGGCCATCAATCATGTGATCTTCCGCTGCCGGCCCGAGGCGGCCGGCGGCAGCGCCTGACATCGGAGACATCATGCACACCCGTTACTTCGAGGAATTCGCGGTCGGTCAGAAGTTCGAGACCCGCGGCATATCGCTGACCGAGGCTCAGATCATCGACTTCGCCATGCATTACGATCCGCAGCCCTTCCATGTGGACCGCGAATACGCCAAGGCAGGCCTGTTCGGCGAGGTGATCGCCAGCGGCTTTCAGACGATGGCGCTCGCCTTCCGCCTGTTCGTGGAACTGGGCCTGACGCTGCGGTCCAACATCGTCGGGCCGGGTGCGGACGAGGTGCGCTGGACCGCGCCGGTACGGCCGGGCGACACGATCCGAAGCATCGTCGAGGTTATGGAGGTCAAGCCGTCGGGCTCCAAGCCCGACCGCGGCACGGTGCGGCTGCTGTTCACGGTCAAGAACCAGCGCGACGAGACGGTGATGACCTTCCAGTCGCTCAACATCCTCCGCCGCCGTCCGGCGTGAGGCGGAGGATTTTCCTCAGCGCGCCGTTATCGCCTCATCCTGAGCTTGACGAAGGATGAGGCCGGCACGGGCAGCGGGGCTGCTCATGCTTCGTCAGGCTCAGCATGAGGGGGTGGAGTGGAAATGGACCCGGACCCCGCCTTCGCTGGGGTGACGGTTCTTTTCAGCGCCGGCCCTTCATTTCCGCCTCGTAGCGGGCCTTGGTCTCGGCGTTCGGCGGATACAGGCCGGGCAGGGGCACGCCCTTGCCCACCTGCTCCATGATCCAGCCTTCCAGCCGCTCCTGCTCTGGTGCGGCGGCCAGCACGTCGTCCAGAAGGGCAGCCGGGATCAGCACGGCGCCGTCGGCGTCCACGACAATCACGTCATCCGGGAACACGGCCACGCCACCGCAGCCGATCGGCTGCTGCCAGTCGACGAAGGTGAGGCCGGCGACCGAGGGCGGGGCGGAGACGCCGCTGCACCACACCGGCAGGCCGGTGGACAGCACGCCGTCCACATCGCGAACCACACCGTCGGTCACGAGCCCGGCCACACCGCGCTTGGCCATCCGGGCGCACAGGATGTCGCCGAAGATGCCG
>JBFWNZ010000232.1:0-6370 GCA_050250795.1 Alphaproteobacteria bacterium
TGCGCCGATATCGACATGGCCGGTGCGGTACGCGCGGCCAAGACCGTGTCGGACGCGGCCGGCCAGGGCGCGGGGCTGGCGGTGCGCTGCGACGTGACCAGCCGCAAGAGCATCGACGACGCGGTCAAGGCCGGGCTCGACCGCTTCGGCGGCATCGACTTTCAGTTCAATTCGGCCGGCGCGGCCTCGAAGCGCTCCAAATTCCTCGATATCGACGAGGATCTCTGGGAGAAGACATACGATCTGAACGTCAAGGGCGTGTTCATGTGCATGCAGGCGGTGCTGCCGCACATGCTGGAGCGCGGCAAGGGCGTGATCGTCAACATGGCCAGCATCGCGCACAAGAAGGGCGGCCCCGGCACCTCGGTCCACTATGCCTCGTCCAAGGGTGCGGTGGTGACGATGACGCTGGGCGTCGCGCGCGAATTCGCCGACCGCGGCATCCGCTGCCTGTCGCTGTCGCCGGGGCCGATCGACACGCCGTTCCAGGGCGTGTCCTCGCCGGAGCTGCTGAAAAGCTTCCTCAGCTATATCCCGATGGGCCGCTTCGGCACTGCCGACGAGGTGGCGGAGATGGCGCTGTTCGTCTGCTCGGACGCCTGCGAGTACATGACCGCCGACACGATCATCATGAGCGGCGGCGCCGGCTGGCGGTAGCGGCACCATCCTCCGTCCGGCTCAGGATGGGGAGCTTTGCATGAAGCGGAGTGGCGCTGGAGAAAGATGGCCGGGTCAAGCCCGGCCATGACGATTGTTTGTAATTTCAATTGATTGCGTCATGCGCGGACTTGATCCGCGCATCTGCTGCGAACGGTAAGTCCGTCGTCGGTCCGGCCGCAAAAGGTCCTCAGGATGAGGGGAGGCGGCGAGCCGAATCCGAAGGCGCCTCATGCTGAGCCTGACGAAGCATGACCTATGCCGCCTCGGGCGCGAAGACGCGCTCGGGCGGCATCGACTTGAACTCGATTACGTTCCCGCAGCCGTCGGGGAACAGCATGATGTGCTGTTCCTTGATCGAGCCGGCATGCATGACCTGCGGCACGATTGTGAAGGGATGCGCGGCGGCCTGCAGCCGGTCCGCCAGCGGCTGCCACAGATCCAGGGGCACGATGACGCCGAAATGCCGGACCGGCGCGCCATCCGAGGTGTTCGGACCGTTCTGGCCGGCCGCATCGGGCCGCACCAGATGCGCCACGACATGGTGGCCGAAGAAGTCGATATCGAAGCGGTTCCTCATCTCGCGCCCGACCTGGCAGCCCAGCATGCCGGCGTAGAAATCCTTGGCGCGTGCGAGGTCGGAGACGGCGATGGACAGGTGGAACAGCGTGTCCGGCATGGCTTCCCTCCCACGGGTTCGTTTTGCCTCATCCTAGCGCAGGCTTCCGTTGCGTGCGACGGTGGCGCGGCTGCGCTAGGCTGGCGGGAAAAGACGGTCGGGAGGCAGGCATGAGCGCGCAGGCGACGGCTCCGGAGACGGTGGCGCCGGATACCCAGGGGCAGAATTTCTACCAGCAGGACCGGTCGCTGGCCGATTTGCTGAGGCTCTATCTGGAGCCCGCGCTCTACGACCATCTCCAGCCGCATCTGCGCCATATGGGCTGGCTGGCGGCGAACGAGATGGACGAATGGGGGCGGCTGGCCGACCGGCACCCGCCGGTGCTGCATCCGCGCGACCGCTTCGGACGCGACGTGCAGCGCATCGAGTACCACCCGGCCTATCGCGAGCTGGAGGCGATGGCCTTCGGTCTGTTCGGCATGCATGCGATGTCGCATCGCGGCGGCGTGCTGGGCTGGCCGCATCCCTATCCGGCGGTGGCGAAGCACGCCTTCACCTATCTGTTCAACCAGGCGGAGTTCGGGTTGGGCTGCCCGATCAACGTGACCGATAGCGGCATCCTGCTGCTGCGCCGCTATGGCGACGAGGCGCTGCAGAAGCGCTTCCTGTCGCGCATGCTGTCCCAGGAGATGGCGCGGCTGTGGCAGGGCGCGCAGTTCATGACCGAGAAGGAGGGCGGCTCGGATGTCGGTCGCGCGACCACACGCGCCGAACCGGACGGCGAGGGCAACTGGCGCATCACCGGCGAGAAATGGTTCTGCTCCAACGCCGACGCGCCCGTCGCGCAGCTGCTGGCGCGGCCGGTCGAGGCCGGGCCGGGCACGCGCGGCCTCGGCCTGTTCGTCATGCCGCGCTGGCTGGCGGACGGCAGCCCGAACCGCTATCGCATCGTGCGGCTGAAGGACAAGCTGGGCAGCCGGTCGATGGCGTCCGGCGAGATCGTGATGGAGGGTGCCCTCGCCTATGCCGTGGGGCGGCTCGACCGCGGCTTCGTCCAGATGGCGGACATGGTGAACTGGTCGCGGCTGTCGAACGGGGTGAAGTCGACCGCGATCATGCGGCGCGCGGCGCATGACGCGCTGACCGTGGCGCGCAGCCGCATCGCCTTCGGCCATCGGCTGATCGATCTGCCGCTGGCGCGCCGGCAGTTGCTGAAGATATTGCTGCCGACGGAGGCGGCGCTGTCGGTGTGCATGCTGACGGCGGACGCGCTGGACAAGGCGGAGGATTCGTCCGCCGACCGCTCCGGCGGCTCGCAGGCGGCGGCTGCGCTGCTGCGCGTCCTGACGCCGGTGCTGAAATACCGGGCGACGCGCGACGCGCGTAAGGTGGCGGGCGACGCGATGGAGATGCGGGGCGGCACCGGCTATGTCGAGGAGTTCGTGACGCCGCGCCTGCTACGCGACGCGCATCTGGGCTCGATCTGGGAGGGCGCGGGCAATGTGGTGGCGCTGGACGCCATCGCCCGCGCGGTCGGCCGGCATCACGGGCACGAAATCCTGCGCGAGACGATCCTGAAGAAGCTGGAAGAGGCCGAGGGCGCGCCGCCGGCGCTGGTGGCTCGCATGCGCGACCTGGCCGAGCGGGCGGTCGATTTCGCGGTCTCGGTCGCGACCCATGGCGAGCGGGAGGCCGACGCGCGGCGCGCGACCTCCGCTCTCTACAACGTCACCGCCGCCGCCTCGATGGTCTGGGAGGGCGCGCGGCTGGCCGAACTCACCGGCGATGCGCGCCGCCTGCTCTGGGCGCGCCTTCTGGTCGACCACCGGCTGACGTCCCGCGACCCGCTGGCGGCGCAGGACACCGCCTGGGAGGACCGGGCGGCGACCCTGCTGCTGGCCGACGCGCCGGCGCCGATGGAGGCTGTGGCGCCGCTGCTGGGGTAGGGGAAAGGAACCGCATCTCCCACAGACGTCATGCGCGGACTTGATCCGCGCATCTGCCAGGGGCACGCTCGCGCCATGCAGGGCGGCTGGGTGTACGTCATGACGAACAGGCCCTACGGGACGCTGTATGTCGGCGTGACCTCCGACCTGCCTCGGCGCGTCTGGGAGCATCGCGAGGGGTTGGTGGACGGTTTCACCAAGCGCTACGGCCTCAAGCGGCTCGTCTATGCCGAGCGGCATGACGGGATCGCGCGTGCCATCCAACGCGAGAAGACCGTGAAGCATTGGCCGCGGGCTTGGAAAGTTGCGTTAATCGAAGCCGATAATCCGGATTGGTGCGATCTTCTCGAGACGTTGGGGTAGGAGCGGCAGATGGCCGGATCAAGTCCGGCCATGACGATTATCGGTGACTTTCCGGGACTTCCCGTCCGCGCATGACGATGAGGTGAAACGGCAGCGCCCCGCCTGTGAGCGCGCCCTACGCCGCCTTCGCCAGTTCGAACAGGGTCGTCTTCTCCAACTCGTCGTCGAACCAGGCGGTGATGGCGGCTTCGCGCTTGCCGAGATATTTCGGCTGGCCGCCTTCCAGCACCATCGGGATGTCGTGGCCCGGCACCAGGATGCTGTCGGGCCGCTTCTCCCAGAACTGCCAGATTTTCGCGATGGAGCGGCTGCTCTCGGCCGGGTCCATGGTGAGGTCGGCGGCGCGGACCAGCAGTTCGGCGCGATTCTTGGCGGCGTCGCCGGTGAACACCACGTCGCGGTCGCCGCCGTCGACGACATAGATCAGGCTACCCGGCGTGTGGCCCGGGACCATATGCGCCGAGATGCCGGGCAGAATCTCCGCCCCGTCGGCGATGCGGCGCAGCTGCGGCGAGCCGGCCAGCTCGCGGATATACAGCTCGGGCACTAGCAGCGATCCCATCGGCTCCTTCACGGCCCAGTCGAGCTCGGTGCCGCCGATCTGGACGCGGGCGTTGGGGAACATGACCCAGTTCATGGCGTGGTCGTGATGGGCGTGCGTCAGCAGCACGTCGGTCACGTCGCCCAGCTTCAGGCCGTGGCGCTCGATCTGGCTTTTCAGGGTGCGGCGCATGCCGAACGGGCCGACATCGATCAGCACGACCCGGCCATGCCCGCGCAGCAGCGCAATGGTGCTCCAGCCCAGCCCGCCATGGCAGACCGACTTGCCGGGAAAGCCCTGGACCAGGATGTCGATGTCGTAGCCCTGGACCTGCATGCGCTTCGGCGCGGCGGTGCGGCGGGCGGCGGGGGATTCGTCGGGCGGGGTGGTCATGGGTCGGGCGCTCCCTTCGCAAGGGGCCGCCGGTTCGGCCGGCGGCGGTTCGTGGCTGACGCCAGCTTAGGGCGGATGCGGGGATGCGCCAAGCGGGCGCTGACCGGAGCAGGCGTTGCGTCCGTGTGCCGGAGACCTTCGCGCCAGTGGCGCGACGCGCTGGAGAAAGATGGCCGGGTCAAGCCCGGCCATGACGAGTCCTTTTGATTCCAGACAGATACGTCATGCGCGGACTTAATCCGCGCATCTTCATGGAGAGTGGCGCTACTCCGCCGCGGCGCGGCCCTTCGCGGCGTAGCCGTCGCGGGTCTGGGGCAGCTTGCGGTCGAGGATGCGGCTGGCGACGACGGTACGCAGGATCTGGGCGGTGCCGCCGCCGATGGTGAACATGCGGCCGTCGCGGACCATGCGCTCCACCGGGTTGTTCCGCGAATAGCCGGCGGCGCCGTAGATCTGCAGCGCGTCGTTGGTCACCTTGATCGCCATCTCCGAGGCGATGATCTTGGCCTGGGCGGCCAGCTTCACGTCCGGGAAGCCCATCGTCGCACCCTCGCCGGCGCTGGCGGCGGCCTTGTAGATCAGCGCCTGGGCGGCGGCGATGGCAGTGTCCATGTCGACCAGCATCCACTGCAGGCCCTGGAACTCGCAGATCGGACGGCCGAACTGCTCGCGGCTCTGCGCATAGGCGAGCGCATGCTCATACGCGCCCTCGGCGATGCCGAGCGCGATGGTGCCGGCGCCGACGCGCTGGGAGTTGTAGGCGTCCATCAAGTCGGCGAAGCCGCGCTTGAAGCCGCTGGGCGGCACGACCAGCGCGTCGGCCTGGACCGCCATGTCCTCCATGATCACCTCGGCCTCGGGGATGCCGCGCAGGCCCATGGTGGGCTCGCGCTTGCCGATGCGCAGGCCCGGCGTCTCGTCGCGGGTGGCGAGGAAGCCGCCGATGCCGAGCTCGGTGCCGTCGGTGTCGAAGGCGCGGGCGAAAACGAGGTGCAGGCGCGAGACGCCGGCGCCGGTGATCCAGTGCTTCTTGCCGTTCAGCACCCAGCCATTGCCGCGCTTGTCGGCGCGCGTCGTCATCTCGGTGGCGGCGCTGCCGGCGCCGGGCTCGGTGATGCAGATGGCGGGCTTGTCGTCGTGCTTGAAGATGCTGTCGGCGCCAAGCTGCTTCTGCTCCTCGGTGCCGTATTTCATGACGGTGGAGATGGCGCCCATGTTGCTTTCCACCACGATGCGCGCGGTGACGCCGCAGACCTGGGCGATCTGCTCGATCACCAGCACGGCGTCGAGATAGGAGCGCCCCTGGCCGCCATAGGCCTTGGGGATGGTCATGCCCATGAAGCCGTGCTCATTGAGAAGGCGGGCATTCTCCCAGGGGTACTGCTCGCTGCGGTCGATCTCGGCCGCGCGCGGCGCGAACATGCCCTGCGCAAGATCGCGGGCGCGCGCCTGAAGGGCCAGCTGCTCGGGGGTCAGGTCGAAGAACATGGGAGTGATTCCGGTCAGTGTCGGTGGAGGCCGGAGTATGCGGGGCGGGGCGGGGGCCGGCAAGGCGCGGGGCTGTGTGCGAATGGCCAGGGCGGTACAAGCAGAAGACGAATCGACATTCAGCTTGATTCATAAGAGTGCTTTATCCGCCGCAAGCACTGCCTTAGGAGATCAGCAAAAGAACTGTAATCTAAGCATGCCATAATTATTCCGAGCATATCACATTAATTTTTTCACTGTAAAAATATGCCGACTATAAGGAGATCATCGGAAACGGCGTTTTTTTGCATCAATGCCGAATTATAAGTTTCAGGCCATTAAGTAAGAAGGTGACCTGCCCCTGAACTTTCATCCAGCGGCGAT
>JBFWNZ010000233.1:0-6349 GCA_050250795.1 Alphaproteobacteria bacterium
CCGGTGTTCGGCACCGCAGACGTCTTGGAAACCATGGTACCACCGGGGAGAGAATAGAGGGCGTCGTCCGTATCGGTTGGACTGTCAGGGGCCACCGACAGCGTCTATTGGGGAGCCCTTAGCAATACGCCGATTTGGTCGCCTTGCAGGTGAAAGAGGCGGACGGCGAGTTGCATCGTCTCGCCTTCCGCCAGCCGCTGGATCAGGCGCGCGGCATGCGGTGTCGGAGCGTCGGCCGTGGCGCAGTCCTCGATCAGCACAAGATCGTCGAAGACCGAGAACTCCCGCGGATCGCCCGTGAAATAGTCATCGAAGGCATCGTGCTCGCTTTCGGGCGCACTCCCGCGAAACATGTTGGCGCGGTCATTGCGCAGCGCTTGGGCGAAGGTCGCGACGGTTCCGCCAGCCGCATCCGTGCGATCCAGCGGGCTGATGAAGGCGAGATAGCTGACGAACATCTTGCCGTCGAAGCTGCGGAAATCCGAGAAGCAGGCCGGATGGATGTCGATGGTCAGCGGCTGTGCGGCCAGGAGGCCGGATGCCAGCAGCATGGCCAGAGCGGCGGTTGCCGAGAGGGTTCTTCGGCCACGATATCCACGCATGCGGTCACCAGGTCCGTCTATTCGGCTTCGTTCCGGCGCAACGGCGCGTCCTCGCAGGCGCACCGAAAGGGGACTACACCGCTGCGATGCCGCACCGTCAATGCCGATGGATCGCTGGATTGCCCGACGGTCCGGCGGCGATTACGCTTCGATCATGCTAACGCTTGGCGATATTCGGTTCCGGGAACGGACGCATCCTGTGCAGGCTGCGCTGGTCGGGGCTCTCGTCGCGGCGGTTCCCGCCCTCTTTGTGGCGGCGATCGAGGGGCTCTGGGTGCTGCTCCCCCCGGCGATCCTGGCGGCGGGTTCCGTGGTCGGCTTGGGATGGAGGATCGGTTTCCGCGGCAACGCCTTCTCGCTTTGGCGAAGCGTCCTGCTCGGCGCCGTCCTGACCATCCTCTCCTATGTCGCTATGTGGCTGGCGGTCGCAGCCTGCGTGGCGTTGGCCGCTCCCGAAAGCGGCTATGGCGCAGGCATGCTGGGGCTCGGCGCGATTGGGGGGCTGGTGGTGCTTCCGGTGCTTCTGCCGCTCGGCATCCTGGCGACCGTGCTCCTGCGAAAATTCCAATGCGCCGCCGGCAACTGAATCTTCCGGTTTCCCGGGAAGCCTGAAAGACCGCGGCACAAATCTCCAAATGCGGAGCCTTCGGGTTGCGGGGAAATTTCCCATTGCAACGCCTGCACGAGCGGATGCGGTAGACGGCCGCCCGCATTCATGTACCTTGGTTCCGGAAGCGGAAGGAGTTTATCCGCATGGAGCTTTGCGCGGATTGCACCGGCGAGATCGAGCGCGCCGATGTCACGATGCCCGGCCCGCGGGACATGGTCGAAGCGATCGCCGTCGACCGCGGCGATGTCTATGTCTGCACGCAGTGCGGCAAGCATTTCGTCCTTTGGAATGCCCGCAATCTGACCGTGAAGACCCTGCTGGCCATATTCTCCGCCTGGTTCGGATTGCTTCTGCTGGGCACTGGCCTGTTTGCGCTCACCGTATTGCTGGGGCTGCCCGCCCTGTTCGGGTTTGACAGGGACATCGGCGATGCGACGGGCGCATTTGCCCTCGCCGTGATCGTTGGGTTCGGTGGGGCCTTCCTGGCGTTCCGGGCTTATCTGCCCGATGTGATCCGCCAATGGGTGCTCCGGTCACATTTGAGCGGACGGCTGAAGGACTGACGCCGTGCATCGCATCGCGCTCGGTATTGCAGTTCTGGCCGTCCTAGGCCTTGTCACGCCGGCAGCGGTCGCCGCATCCCTGGCCTGCCCCGCCGAGAAGGCCAGCTACGCCATGATCGGCCATGCGGAGGCGTTCAGCCTCCGCCTCCATCCTGCCGAAATCGCGGGCGCGAACTTCTCCGAAATCGGCGTGACGCTGAAGACGCCGCAGCGCAGCTATCGCTTCGCCCTGACCATGTCGCAGGGATACGGCGGCACGCTTCTCGTGCCGTTGATCGCCGGCAAGGCTCCGGCCGAATCGCTCTCGTCCGATTTCGTCGAACGGTTGCGCCTCTATGCCTTCGACGACGGTTTGGCGGTGCTCGAATCGGTACCCGAACCGGGCGAGCCGGCGCCGCCCTATCTGTTCCTTCCGGAACTGGGCAACATTCTATGGTACGCCCCACGGCACTTGACCGACGACCGGCATGCGGCGCGCGATCCCATGCCGCGCGGCGTGTTCAAGCTGACGGAATGCGTTCCATGACAGCCGGTGGAGCGCGCGCCTTCGGCGTCTGCGGCCGGGCCGTCCGGTCTCTCCTGCCGTGACGCGGCCGCCGTCATGCGCATAGGTCGAGGCATCCTCGCCCTGGCCCTGTGTGGGCTGGGTCTCGCCGGCGGACCGGCCGTGGCGGCGGCGGACCCGGACGACCTTCGCAAGCGGCACGCCGAACTGAAGTCGCGGCTCGACGCGCTGGATGCGAGCGTGCGGGCGCGGGTCCGGCGCGAATTGCTCGACCAGGTGGAGAACTGGCGCAGCGGCCTGGAGGAGTTCGATTCCAAGACCTTCCGGCAGCGTCTGGAGCAGGCGTTCGAGACGGCACGAAGCTACGGGATGGACGTCACGCGCCTCCAGGCGCTTTACGACAGCAGCCGCCTGGTGCTGCTTCGTGCCGACCTGGGGGCCGCCGGCCAACCCATCGCGACCGGCCCGCTGGACCGGCTGGTCGGCTTCATCGACTGGGCAGGCTGGGAACAGGGCCGGATTGCCGAGGCTCAGGCGAAGGCCCAGCAGCACAAGGTCGAACTGCACCGCAAATTGTCGCTGGCCTTCATCGAGGCGTTGCTGGAGCGCGATCCCAAGGCCGCCGAGGCGAAGTTCCGTGCCTATGCCGAAGCGCTGCGGACCGTCGCCTCGGCCGAAGCGGACGCGCTCGTCGCCGAAGCCGAGGCCCTGGCGGTCGATATCGAACAGGTGGAAGCGATCGCGGCATCGATGCCTTTGGTCGGCGATGCCATCGACATCTCCGCCCTTGTCGAGGGCCGTGCGCCCTTGACCGGCGCGCCGCTCTCGCGGCTCGACTGGGCGCTGACCCTGCTGGGTGTCGCTGCCGGACCGCTCGATCAACTGGTCAAGCGGGTGCCGCTGGCGCAGCAGGTCCTCGACGAGGTCGTCTCAATCGCAAGGGAATTGGCGGACCCGTTGGTTTCCGCCGGTCGTTACAGCCGCGACCAGCTCGCCGCCCTCGTCAACCGGTTCGGACGCAGCGACTCCGCCCTGGCCGCGGCAAGAGACCAGAGCCGCCGTGAACTGGCGGTGCTCAACGATCAGGCCGTTTCCCAGTTCAACAAGACGCCCGAAGGCGCACGGAGCGCCCGAATCTGGAGCGAAGCCAATGCCGCGGGGGCTGCGAAGGTCGCGGTGCTGGCTCCTGCCTTCGAACGCTTTGCAGCAAGGACCGGCAGCGATGTCCAGCGTCAACGCGAACTGGCCGGTCGCGCCATCAGAAGCGCCACGTCCGATCCCGAATGGCGAGACCTCGCCGATGCGTATATCGGCCTGCGGCAGGACAAGCGTGCCCTTACCGCGATAAAGGACGCGGATTCGACGTTGCGCGATAGCGTCTTCGATTTCGAACGCGTTCTGTTCGGAACCGTCGAAAAGCGCGGCGACGCGATCGTCAATCTCGGCGACGGCATCGTCGACCGGGACGCCATCGGGACGATGAGCCATCGGCTCAAGCTCGCTTTCGGCAAGAGCCCTTTCGCACGCGATCCCGAAAAAGCGGCCGCCGGCCAGATCGAGACGTGGATCAAGCGCCACGCGGTGGCCAAGGGCGACGGCAGCTTTCGCCTGGAGAACTACGTCGACCCGGGAAAGCCGAACATCGAGGTTCTCAACGTCACCAACCGGCCGCCCAAACGGGGCGACGTGGGCATGGACCGGGACATCACATATCGTCTCGTGCTGCGCGACGGCGCGCGCATCGACCTGCCGGCAGGGTTTGTCGCGCCGCATTATCAGGGCGCTCTGTATGCCGCTCTGAAGGGCAACTCCGTCGGTGCGACGCCCCAGGCCATCGAGCGGTTCGCGCGCGACATGGATCACGCTGTCACCGATGGTTATGTCCTGGAAGCCTATCGGCCAGGCATCGAGATATCCGACTTCGTGAACAGGACCGAGGTCCGGATTGGCGCAGCGGGCGCCGAGGATTTGGCCTCGACCGTCGCCTTCAAGGGACACGAGTGGTTTGAGCGTGGCCTCGCTACGATCGCCAAGGGAGACGCTGCGCGCGGATGGTCGGAGGTTGCGGAAGGCATGCGCCAGCTGACCAAGCAGTTCCGCAACCAGATCGCGCCGCGCATGCGGTTGGCGGGTATGGACCGAACCACCCATGTTCCGCCGCGCCTCGGGCAGGCCATCGAACTGATGGCGCGCGTCGATTCTCCGGCGCACGAACTGCCCTTCGGCGCCACCCGCCTCAACCCGGCCGAAGCCGAGGCGGCGATCAAGGCGATGGGATATTCGGACCTGGACGCGGTCGCAACCGAACTCGGCCAGTATTTCGAAGCGGTGATAAAGTCGTACCCGAGGGGCGTCAAATGAGAATGCCGCGCCTTGCAGTGACGCTTCTGGTTGGCGCGATGCTTTCCTATCAGCAAGCCGGTACAGCTCAACAGGCCAGCCCGCCGGACCTGGTCAACCGGCTCAATGCGGCCGAGTCCGGGATCGGCGATCTGGAAAGGCGCTATGGGGGACTCGATTGGTCGAAGCGGAACGCCGATGCGTTCGCCGCCCTTGGCCGCGAGGTCGACGCGCTCCGCACCGAGCTGGACGCGCTGGGGCGGGCCATCGAGGCGTCGGACGGGAATTCGGATTTCGTCGACGCCGTTCTGAAGGGCGACATCGACCGCGTACGGCGCCATCTGGCGGAGGGTGCGGATGTCAATCAGCCCTATGCCGGAAGCGGGGGGTCGCCGGTCCCGCTGTTCTGGGTTCCGGCGTTGCTGCCCGACGTCGCGAACATGCCCGAGATCGTGGAGATGATGCTGGCGACGGGCCGGGTCGACGCCCGCCAGCCACAGGGGCGCGACACCAGCCTCGTCTATCTCAGCCTGGCCGATAAGCGCTACGAGACGGCGCAGCGTCTGATCGCTGCGGGCTTCGACTTTCGCCATAACGTGCGGGAGGACCGGCCGATGCTGGTCGGCTTCGCGGCCACGGGAGATGTCGAGGCGGTTCGCGTCCTGCTCGATGCCGGCCTGCCGCCGGATCAGGCCATGAAAGGCGGCACGACGGGTCTTATGCAGGCTGCGGCGCGCGGGCATCTCGACGCCGTGCGCTTGCTTGTCGAGCGTGGCGCGGATGTGCGGCGCGGCAACGACAACGGGGTGACGGCGCTGGCCGCGGCCAAGCAGAACCGGCATGCCGATGTCGTCGCCTATCTGGAATCGTTGCTGGGCACCGGCCCGGTCGATACCGCCATCCGGCACGACTATCCGGCCTTCATCGGGATCGAGGCCGACGGGGGAAGCAGCGGCGAGGGGGCTGGCGCGTACCGGCTCTACGGGAACTGGCAGCTGCCGGTCTCGGTCGACCTCGCCGTCTCGCCGGCAGGGATCGTCGAGCCCCTGCATCGCCCCGGCCCCGACGACATTCATCAGGTCCCCAACTGGCAGGACATTCCGGTCACCACCATCCCCGTCGACTGGCAGCCGAGATCGGAGGGCGCGGCAACGGTGACGGTGCGGGTGCGCGATGCTGCGGGCAACACCGCAACCGCAAGCCATGTCATGACCGTCGGCGAAAGCTGGAGTGCGGTGCGCGGGCAACTCGTGGAGGCATCCCGCGCCCTCGATACCGGCGCGATCCGTACGATCCTGGCGCGGAACGGCCGTTTCTTTCCGGACATGTTCGGTTCCTGCGCCCAATCCTTCGACGGGTGCACGACCGGCACGCTGGGCGGCTTCATCGTCCTGCATGTCGCCAACACCGACGATACGGGCCTGCTGGCGGAGTTGGCGGGCCGGAATGTCGAGCTCGACTACCGCTCGGCGGACGGCCGCCTCACGCCCCTGACCTCGGCCATCGCGAATGGCCGTCGTGCCGCGGCCCTGGCCCTCATCGATGCCGGCGCCAACCCCGACATCGCGCTCGCCGGCGGTGCTCGTCCTGTGCATCTGGCGGCGCGGCTGGGCGATGCGGCGCTTGCCGACCGGCTGGCACAGGCCGGTGCCGACCTGAACGCGCCCGGACCCGGACAGCTGACGGCCCTGCATTTCGCCGCCATCCACGACCATGAGATCGGAAGAGC
>JBFWNZ010000234.1:0-6294 GCA_050250795.1 Alphaproteobacteria bacterium
GGCGCGCGCGCTGGCACTGAATGAGCGGCTTATCCAGCGGACCCTTGCGATGGGCGGCACCTGCACCGGCGAGCATGGCGTAGGCTATGGGAAGATGGATTTCCTTGTCGCCGAGCAGGGCGAGGCGGTCAGCGTGATGCGCGCGATCAAGCAGGCGATAGACCCGCAGGGCCTGATGAATCCGGGCAAGATTCTCCGGCCTTGAGCATGGATGGACGGTCAGTCGATCTTCTTGCCGTCCATATCCGTGTCGCGCCGTTCGGCTTCCTTGGCGGTCCGTTCCTTGTCCGCCTTGGTTCGGCCGGAGCGGGCGCGGTTGCCGGCGGCTTCGGCTGTGCGGAGCGCACGCTCGCGGGCTTTGCGGGCATCGCGCAGGTTGATGATGTCGGCCATGGCCGCCTCCGCATGCTGTCGTGGCAAGGCAGTCTAGCCGACGCCGCTCGGAAAGTGGAGCGGCGAGCAGAATGGTGAGACGTTCCGTCACCATAGCCGGTGTGCCGGGCGTGCAGGAAGAGGAGCGGACGCGGTGAAAAAGGTGTTGATCGGTATCGGTGCTGCGGTCGTGCTGCTGGTTGCGGCGGCGGTGGTTGCGCCCAGCTTCATCGATTGGAACGCCTACAAGCCGGAAATCTCTGCGCAGGTCGAGAAGGCGCTGGGGCGCAAGCTGGCGATCGACGGCGACATCGACCTCTCGCTGCTGCCCAGCCCTGCGCTTGCCGTCTCCGGCGTCCGTCTCGCAAATGTCCAGGGCGCGCGCAATCCGGACATGGTCCGCCTTGAGCAGTTGCGGGTGAAAGTCGGTCTCGGCGAACTGTTGCGCGGACGCATCGCCGTCGATAGCGTGATCTTGCGGCGTCCGGTCATCGCGCTGGAGGTTCTGCCGGATGGACGGGCAAGCTGGGATTTCCTGCCGGCTGCCGAGGCCGATCAGCCCAAGGAGACCGCTCCGGCCGCGCAGCCGGCGCCATCATCGGGCCGCGGCATCGACTTTGCGCTTCGAGAGCTTCAGATCGAGGACGGAACGGTCATCTTCCGCGACGCCTCGGGCAGCGAGCAGCGGATCGAGGCGGTCCAGGCGGGAATTTCGGCCGGATCGCTGGCCGGTCCCTTCCGTGTCGAGGGCAAGGCACGGGCCAAGGGGGTGCCTGTCGATCTCGACATCGCGGTCGGCGAGGCGGGACGGGGCTCCGGGACCATCCCCGTCGATCTCAAGCTCGGCCTCGACGGCAAGGCCGCGCGCCTGACATTCGCCGGCGATGCGTCGGCCCTGGCGCCCGATGCGCTTGTCAACGGCAAGCTCTCGGTCGAGGCCGAGAACGCGGCGAGTGCCCTTCGCGCCTTGACCGGCGCGCCGGGCACGTCCGTGCTGGCGCAGCCGTTCCGGCTCGATTCCGAAGTGTCCGCTTCGGCCGATATCGTCGGCCTCAATAATCTCACCGCCCGGCTGGGCGACCTCCACGCGAGCGGTGCGGTCAATGCGGCGCTCGGCGAGATGACGGTCGTCGATGTGGCGCTCAGCGCGACCAATCTCGATCTGGATGCGCTGTTGGCCAAGACAGCGGTGGCCGGCACCGCATCGGGTGCGCCCGCGCCTGACGCGCCGGCGAATGCGGACACGCCGGCCGGGTCGCCGCCTGCCCTGCAAGCCGGCGGTTTTGCGCTTCCGCGCGGAATGCAGGTTGCCGTCGATCTGGGCGCGGAGGTCGTCCGGTATCGCGGCGGCGTGATCCGCGATGCTGCATTGGCGGGCAATCTCGCCGATGGGGCATTTACAGTCAGCAAAGCTGGGGCCGAACTGCCCGGCGGGACACCGCTGTCCGTGACCGGCGTTCTGCACGCCGTCCAGGGCCAGCCGCGGTTCGAGGGCAATTTCACCGGCCGGTCCTCGGATCTTCGCAATCTTCTTGCCTGGGCGGGTGTGGAGGTCGGCAACGTACCCGCAGACCGGCTACGGCAGATGCAGGTGGCAGGAAAGCTTTCGGCCTCGCCCGCATCCGTTGAGCTTGCCAGCACCACCGTGACCGTGGACACCACGACCCTGCGTGCCGGAGCGGTCGTGCCCCTCTCGGGCCGTCCGACAATCGGTCTGCGCGTTGCGGCCGATGCCGTGAACCTCGATGCCTACATGCCCAAGGGCACGGCCTCGGCGGCACCGTCCGCCAAGGGCTCGGCCGCGGGCAATGGTGCCGCCACTGCCGCCACGCCGGGGTCATCGAGCAAGGCGGCGTCCCCTCTGGCGGCGCTGGCCGATTTCGACGCGAACATGGCGGTATCCGTCGAAACGCTGACCTTCGGGGGCGAACGGATCCGCAAGCTGAACGCGGATATGCAGCTTGTGTCGGGGCAGATCACGGTCCGCGATCTCAGCGTCGCGGATTTCGCCGGTCTGGCGGGCAAGGTCAACGGCAGCGTCAAGCCGTTGGCGTCGCAGCCCACGGTCTCGCTCGATTTCGATGTGACGGCCAACGACGTGGCGCGCGTCTTCCGTTTCGCCGGTGCGACCCCTCCCGCCCCGGCCGACCGTCTGGGACGGCTTTCGGCCACGGGGACGCTGCGCGGATCGTTGGATTCGGCGGCGCTACGCGGTTCCGTGAATGCGCTGGGCGGCAGCGTCGGTCTCGACGGCACGGTTCAGAACCCGCTGATCTCTCCGACCGCCGATATGGCCGTCGCACTGAACCATCCGGAGCTGGCAAAGCTGCTGGCGGCCTTCGACTATCGGCCCACGGCCGCGCAGCTCGGGCCGCTGGCGCTCAAGATGCGGGTGAAGACGGCGGCGGATGCCGTGTCGCTGACGGATATCGACGGCTCCGTCGGCCCCGTTGCGGTTCGAGGCACGGCGGAGGCCGGTCTCGCCGGTCCGCGGCCGATCATTCGCGCCAATCTCAAGACCAGCGACATCCAGCTCGATCCGCTGCTGCCGCGCGGCACGTCGTCGCGGGCCTCGCTCGACGAGCCGGCGGGGACGCTGTTCGGCGGTGACGGCATCTTGCTCGCGCAGGTCGCCAGCGGCGGCCGTACCCCCTGGACCGACGACAAACTCGGCTTCGATGCGCTGCGCGAGGCGGATGCCGAAATCGACATGGCGATGGCCGGGTTCGGCTTCGGGTCCGTCCAGGTCAAGGAGCCGGTCCTGCGGGCCGTGCTCAAGGACGGGCGGCTGGCGATCCAGCGCTTCGCCGGGGCGATGAACGGCGGCACCGTGGAGGCCGACGGCCAGATCGACGGTGCCGCGGCGACGCCTGCGCTTGCCCTTAACTTCGTCGCCAAGCAGATCGATCTGGCCAAGCTGGCGCCGGCCATCGCCAAGTTCGATATCTCGGTCCAGAACATGATGCAGCTGGGCGGAACGGCCTCGGGCACGGGCAATCTCTCAGGCAATCTGACGGCAAGCGGGCAGTCGACCCGCGCCCTGGTGCAGAGCCTGAACGGCAAGGGCCGTCTCGACGGCATCCTCAACGCCAATCTCAACGAGCAGACGCGCGGAACCACGGCTGCGCTCGGCATTGCCGGGGCGATCCTGGGTCAGCAGGTGCGCGAGCTTCAGGGCGTGACGGCTCCCGCCCAATATGCCCAGAAGCTGGCTGCGACCTTCCAGGGCCAGAACAAGTTCAGCGGCGATTTCGCCATCGCCAACGGCAAGCTGCGGACCGACAACCTGCTGGTCGATGGCGGCGACGGGCGCGTGCTGACCCGCGGCACTGCCGATCTGTCGGCCTGGCAGATCGACATGCTGTCGGAAATCTACGCCGCGGGCGAGCAGCAGCCCGGCCTGACGATCCAGCATTATGGGTGGCTCGATGCCCCGAACCGTCGCTTCGGCGGCAGCCTGATTCAGCGACGCCCCGCCGCAACGACTCCGTCTGCGCCGGCGACATCCGGCCAG
Organism: Alphaproteobacteria bacterium; assembly: GCA_050250795.1. GTDB lineage: Bacteria > Pseudomonadota > Alphaproteobacteria > UBA8366 > UBA8366 > JBFWNZ01. The sequence continues at coordinate 3,887 of JBFWNZ010000234.1, forward strand.
GGGACGACCGCGCAGCCGCAACAGGCGCCGCAGGCGGCCCCGGTCACGCCGAAGGATGCCTTGCGGAACCTGCTGAAGGGATTGGGCAGCGGCGGCTGACGCGACGTCAGTCGCTGCGATAAGCCTGGAGGATGTGGACGCGGATCGCGCTGGAGAGGTTGCCGGCGCGGCGCCGGTCGATATCCGTGACCAGACGGTTCACGGTGGTTCCCTTCCGGCGGGCCATGTCCTTGAGGGCGGTCCAGAAGGCGTTTTCGAGCGAAACGCTGGTGCGGTGTCCGGCGATGACGACCGACCGCTTGCGCATGGCACCGTCCAGTTCCGGCGCTTCCATCGATCCGTTACCGCGGCGGGCCGCGACCATTGCTTCGGCCATCATGCTCTCCCTTCCAATCGCGTGCGGGCATGTCGCGACTGCGACGCAAGTCTACCCAATGGGGTTCCGCAGCGCACATCACGGAAAGGTGAAGGGGTGTGACCGCACGCAAGCCCCTGGCCGTGAATAGGCGGGCGCATTAGCCTGTCTGTGCGTATCGAAGCGGGGAGGGGCATGGGGGATATCGCGATCACGGAGGGGGCGGCGCCGGCCCGATTTCTCACGGCACGCATTGCCGGTCTGGATGTGGCCTTTCCGGCCGCCGAGGTCGGGGGTACGGCTGCCCTGGGACCGATCACGCCGGTACCCCGGTCGCCGCTGGGCATCGCGGGCATTGCCGCAGCCGATGATCGGATCGCCACGGTCGTCGATCTTGCCCACTGTCTCGGCGGCACGGCGGCAGGACCCTCGCAACTCGCGATCACCCTGGAGCGCGGCGGGCATCTTTATGCCCTGGCGGTCGATGCACTGGGGGATATTCGCGCGGTTCCGCCCGACAATGTGCGGCCGCTCGATGCCGGGTCCGAAGAGCCGGCGGCGCGGCTGGCCACCGGCGCCTTCCGGGTCGACGGGCAGCCTGTCCTTGTCCTCGCGGTGTCCCGGCTGCTCGATCCCGAAACCCTCGGCGCGGCAGGGCCGCGCCGCGTGATCGCCGCCAAGGTGCCGGCCGCAGCCGTCCTCGCGGTTGCCGAGGCGCCCCCGCCGATTTCGGTGAAGGGACCGCTGATCGACCGGTTGGGCGGCATGGCTGCACTCGACCGCGCCATCCACGACTTCCTGGGCCGGGCGGCGGACGAACCGGAACTGGCCCCGCTTGTCGCCGCGGCCGACAGGGCCGATCTGGACGTGGCGCTGCGCAGTTTGGCGGGGATGCTGTTCGGCGCCCCGGTGTTCTACGCCGGGCCGCCGCTCGCGCATGTGGCGGAACTCGGCATGGACAGCCGCCGCTTCGATGCCGCGCTGGGCCATATGGCGGCGGCTCTGCGCGCGGCCGGTGCGGCGGGGTCCGATGTCGCGGAGGCGATGGAGGTCGTCGAGCAGCTGCGGCCGGTCGTCGCCCGCGGCTGATTTCAGCCCAGCATATCCTCCGGCCGGACCCAGGCGTCGAACTGTTCCTCGGTCAGCAGGCCAAGTGCCAGCGCGGCGGCCTTCAGCGTCGTGCCGTCCGCATGCGCCTTCTTGGCGATCTTCGCCGCGTTGTCGTAGCCGATATGCGGGTTCAGCGCCGTCACCAGCATCAGCGACCGGTGCAGCAGCGCGTCGATGCGGGCCCGGTCGGCCTCGATCCCCAGGACGCAATTGTCGGCGAAGCTGCGGCAGGCATCGCCTAGCAGGCGCATCGACTGCAGCGCGTTGTGGACGATGACCGGCTTGAAGACGTTCAGCTCCATATGGCCGTTCGAGCCGGCGACGGTGACGGCGACATGGTTGCCCATGACCTGGGCCGCGACCTGGGTCATCGCCTCGGCCTGGGTGGGGTTCACCTTGCCCGGCATGATCGAGGAGCCGGGTTCGTTCTCGGGCAGCAGCAGCTCGCCCAGGCCGCAGCGCGGGCCGGAGCCGAGCAGGCGGATGTCGTTGGCGATCTTCATCGCCGCCGCCGCGAAGGCGTTCAGCGCGCCCGACAGCGCGACCACCGCGTCATGCGCCGCCAGCGCATAGAACTTGTTCGGGCAGGGCCGGAAGGGCAGGCCGGACAGTTCCGCCGCTGCCCGGCAGAAGGCCGCGTCGAAGCCGGCCGGGGCATTGATGCCCGTACCGACCGCGGTTCCGCCCTGCGCCAGCTCATAAATCGGTTCAAGCGCCGCGAGGATACGCGCGATCCCCGCCGACACCTGATAGGCATAGCCTGAGAACTCCTGCCCCAGGGTCAGCGGCGTCGCGTCCTGAAGATGGGTGCGGCCGATCTTGACGATATCGGCGAAGGCCGCCGCCTTCTCCGCAAGCGCCGCATGCAGATGTTCCATGCCGGGCAGCAGCCGGTCGCGCGCGGTCATCGCGAGCGCGATATGCATGGCGGTGGGAAAGCTGT
>JBFWNZ010000235.1:0-6277 GCA_050250795.1 Alphaproteobacteria bacterium
CTCGATCGCGATCGCGGCCTCCAGGTTCGGCGCTTCGATGGCCCGGTTGAAGCCATCCTTGGTCATCCGCAGCCCCAGCGGACCGGTCGCCAGCATGTCCGCGACATAGGTCTCCGCCGTCTGCTCCATCTCTGCATCCGCGACCGCCTCGCAGACAAGGCCGATGGCTGCTGCGCGTTCCGCACCGATGAAGCGGGCGGTGTACATGAGCGTCGCCGCATGGGCGATGCCGACCAGCCGGGGCAGGATGTAGCTCAGTCCCATGTCGCAGCTCGTCAGGCCCAGCTTGATGAAGGCGCAGTTCATCTTGGCGCTGTCGCCGGCGATCCGCATGTCGGCGGCCAGCGCGAGCGCGAAGCCGCCGCCCGTCGCGGCGCCGTGGACCAGCGCAAGGACCGGCTGGGGGCAGCGGCGCATCTTCACGATGACCTCGCTGATCCGCTTCTGGCCGTACAGGTCCGGAGCCACGCCGTTGCCGACAAGGCTGTTCATCTCCTTGATATCGACGCCGGCGCAGAAATGCCGGCCGGCACCGCGCATGACCACCACCCGGACGCTGTGATCGGTCATCAGCCGGTCGAAATAGTCGTTCATCTCCTCGATCATGGTGGCGTTGAAGGCGTTCAGCCGCTCCGGCCGGTTGAGGGTGAGCCAGTCGGCGGCGCCGCGCTTCTCGATGTGGAGCGTCTTGTAGGCGGGGGCTGTCGGCATGTCGGTGTATCTCCCGGAAGGGGCATGCGGGCGAGGAGAGGATGCCGCGGAACCGCGGCCGCAGGGACTGTAAGCCACCCCCGGGGATCAAGAAAGTGCTGTCCCGCGCCGGACTCGGCTTGATTCCCGGCGGCTGCAAGCTTATCTAGCTGGAGTCATTCTGTTCCGATTGCCGACCTGCTACGCCCTTCGGGTGTCCAGTGCCGATGCTTTTCCTGGACACAGTCTGATGTGCGGCACACGCTGCACCGCGCCATCTTATGTCGGAGAACACGTATGCCTGTCGGTACCGTGAAGTGGTTCAATAGCACCAAGGGTTATGGTTTCATCCAGCCCGAGAACGGCGGCCCGGACGTTTTCGTCCATATCTCGGCCGTCGAGCGTGCAGGTCTTCGTGGCCTGAACGAAGGTCAGAAGATTTCCTATGAAGAGCGCCGCGACCCCAAGCGCGGCAAGAGCTCGGCAGAGGACCTGAAGGCCGTCTGATCGACGCCTTCATCGCTTCGGGAAAGGGGCACCGTCTTCGGTGCCCCTTTTCTTTTGCCCATAGCGTCTCGCCTGCGCCGGCTTGGCCGGTGGGCAGCCTCCGGCCGCACCGCCACGGGCAAACCTCCGCTATTCATTTTCGTATGATCGCTATGTCTATTCCATACTCTCGGCTTTCGATGAAGCGAACGACAATGCGTACCTAAGTTGCCGTCTTTCGCGATGCTTGGATCCGGTGGTCGCATCCGGGCGATGCAGGCGGCGCATCATCGGGGGAATACGCATGATTCTCGTCGTTGGGCTGGTTCTGCTGGCCGTTTCAGCACTGTTCTTCATGGCCGCGCGGAAGACGAGCGGCATCGCCGACTTCCGGTATATGTGGGGTGGGTATTTCGGCTTCCTGGGCGCGTTCTGCACCATCGGCAGCCAGTTCGGATACAATGCCTGGTCCTATCACTTCGTGTTCGAAATCATCCTCGGCCTGGTTTCGCTGGCCTTCTCCTTCCTCCTCGTGCAGCACGTGAAATACAATCGCTCCGAGGCCGCGAACGCCGAGCGCGCAGGTTCCTAATCGGCAGGGTTGCTCTGGCCGCACCGGCTGGAGGGTTTCGGCGGGCGGATCGCAGATGCGGTCCGCCCGTTTTCGTTTGCGACCGCAGCGTGCAACCTGGGATGCGAAACCGTGCCGCCTTCTGTTAGGCTGCGTGGCGCGGACGGAGAGGAGACCCTGCATGGCGCTTGCGATCCAGCCATTGACGCCGGTCATCGGCGCCGAGATTTCGGGCATCGATCTGGCAGGAACCCTGAGCGATGGCGATCTGCGGGCCGTCCATGCGGCCCTGATGCGCCATCTGGTGGTGTTCTTTCGCGATCAGGCACTGTCGCCCGCACAGCAGGCTGCGCTCGCACATCGGTTCGGCCGCTTGCGCCGTGCCCAGCGCGCGGCGTTCGACATCACCGAGGATGCGCCCGAAGTGGCCGTACTGCTGAACGACGAGAGCAAGCCGCCCAACGTCAACCACTACCATTCCGACGGCATCTTCCGGCGCACGCCCGAGTTCGGCGCGATGCTGTATGGGGTGGAGGTGCCGGAGTCCGGCGGCGATACGATCTTCGTCAATATGGAGGCGGCTTTTGCCGCCCTCTCGCCGGCCATGCAGGACCATCTGTCCGTCCTGGAGGCATCGCACGATTTCATGAAGCTGCATGGCAGCCCGGCCAAGGCACGCAGCTGGGTGGGCGACAACGCCGCGCGCATGGACGAGATGCGCCGCCAGAACCCGCCGGCCGTCCATCCGATGGTACGGGTGCATCCCGTGACCGGGCGGCGAAGCCTGTTCATCGCCGAAAGTTTCACGACCCATATTCTCGGCCTGTCCAAGACCGAGAGCGACGGCCTGCTCGATACGCTGTTCCGCCACTGTACCCTTCCGGAGTTCCAGGTGCGGTTCAAATGGCGCAATGGGTCGATGGCCTTCTGGGACAACCGCGCGACCATGCATTATGCGGTGGCCGACTACTGGCCGGCCCGCCGTCTCATGCATCGCATCACCATTGAGACCGACGAACTCGGCGCCCCCGGCGTCGAGGGCGTGTCGGGCCTCGCCGCCGCTTGAACCGGACGAAATCGCCAGCATGACCGAACTTTCGCAGGGGGCGCTCGCGCCCGTCTCCCACGCCGCGCGGCTGCGCATCCTCGCCACCTTGTGCGCGGTCTATGTGGTCAGCCAGTTCTTCCGTGCCTCGCACGCCGTTGTCGGGCCCGATCTCGTGCGCGAGTTCGGCCTGTCGCCGGCCGATCTCGGCACGCTGACCGGCGCCTTCTTCTTCGCCTTTGCGGCGGCGCAGATCGCGATCGGACTGCTGCTCGACCGCTTCGGCGCCCGGCGGGCGGTCGGCTCGCTGCTGCTGATCGCGATCCTGGGGGCGGTGCTGTTCGCACAGGCCTCCAGCATGTTCGAACTGACGGTGGCGCGGATTCTGATGGGGCTGGGCTGCGCCAGCGTGCTGGTCGGCGCGCATGTCGTCTGCACCCGATGGTTCCCGCCGGACCGGCACGCGACCATTGCGGGCATCATCATCGGCGGCGGCGAAGTCGGGAACCTGCTGGCGGCGACGCCTTTCGCGGCCCTGTCCGAGGCGGTCGGCTGGCGCGATGCCTTTCTCCTGACCGCGCTGCTGGCGGCGGGTCTGACGGCGCTCGCCTGGTTCGGTGTCAAGGATTCGCCGCCCGGCCATCCGCCGCATACTGCGAAGGGCGAGCGCCTGGGCGACACGCTGCGCGGCCTGCGCGAGGTGCTGACCACGCCGGCGATCTGGCCGGTGATCGTGATCGCCTTCGTCGGCTACAGCAGCGTGATGTGCGTGTTCGGGCTTTGGGGCGCGCCCTATCTGCACGATGTCTACGGGCTGGACCCGGTCGAGCGCGGCAACATCATGGCGGTCATGGCCACGGCGATGCTCATCGGATCGATCGGCTTCGGGCCGCTGGACCGCCATTTCGACACCCGTAAGGGCGTCGTTCTGACCAGCTGCCTCGCGCTGGCGGCCTGCTTCGCGCTGCTTGCCATTCTCCAGGCGCCGCCGCTCTGGGCGGTGACGGCGCTGTTCGCGCTGATCGGCGTGCTGGGCGGGCATCGGGTGGCGATGATGGCGCATGGCCGCGCCCTGTTCCCGATCCGGCTGGTCGGCCGCACCGTGACCTCGGTCAACACCTCGATGATGGGCGGGGTTGCGGTGCTGCAGACGCTGACGGGCACGCTGGTCGGTCTTGTCGCCGGCGGCGCGGCGGGCGGGGCGGGGGCCTATTCGGTGGTGTTCGGAAGCCTCGCCGCCATCATCCTGGCGGCCTGCTTCGTCTATGCGCGGGTCGAGGACCGCCGGCCCAGCCAGGACCGGCGGTCGCACTGAACCGGCGTCAGCCGCCCATCTTCGCGCCGGGGATCGGCGCCAGCGGCAGGGTCATCAGCTTGCCATAGCCGGGCAGCGCGTCATTTGCGCCACCCAGCCGCATGAGGTGCCAGAGCGTGGCCTGGGTCGAGGTGACGACCGGCTTGCCCAGTTCCTTCTCCAGCTCGTCGATCACCAGATGCGAGCGCATGTTGAGGCAGGAGATCAGCAGCGCGTCCGCCTCCGGCTTCCAGGCGCCGCGCGCCAGGTCCTTGATCTCCGCCGCTGTCGGCGCGGCCAGTTCGAAGGTGTTGTTGATGCCGAAATTGTCGCTGCCGATCACCTCGAATCCCGCCTGCTCGAAGAACACGACCTCGCGGTGGTCGATCTCGTCGACATAGGGCGACACGATGACGATGCGTTTCGCGCCCACGGCCAGCAACGCCTGCCGGATCGCCTCGCAGGCGGTTGTCGCCGGCAGGCCGGTCTCGTCGGTGATCTGCTTGCGCAGCTTGGCGTCGTACTCCCAGCCCTGGACGATGGACGACGCGGTGCAGCCATAGGCCAGCGCATGCGGCCGGCAGGTCGCCAGCCGCTTCAGCGCCGGCATCCCCTCATCGTGGTCCATGCGGATCAGGCTGTCTGCCGAAACCTTGTCGCCCAGCATCATGCGGTCGATGAAGACGTTCACGCCGTCCGGCACCGCCTTGGAATACCAGGGGTCGACCACCGTGTTCACGCTGGGCACCACGATCCCCAGCCGCTTGCCGATATCCGCCGTGCCCGCTACGCGTGTCATGTCGTCTCTCCCTTCGTGTCGTCTCGGGACTGCCCGCCGGGCAGCCATCTTGCTGCCACTATAGCCGCAGGGCGGCGCGGCCGCGACGCCGACGGCACCGCGACCGGCTTGACCGCGGGGACGCGACGCGGCTTGCTTCGCGCCATACGCATGAACAGGGAGAACGACCCATGAGTCTCAAGGGCAAGACGGCCTTCGTCACCGGCGCCGGCCGCAACATCGGCCGCTCGGTCGCGGTGGAACTGGCCAAGCGCGGCTGCAACGTCGTGGTCAACGGCTTCTCGAACAAGGACGCCTGCGACGAGACGGCGGCAATGGCGGCGAAGCATGGCGTGCAGACGCTGGTTGCGATGGGCGACGCCGGCAACTCGGCGGCCGTGGCGGAGATGGCCAAGGCGGCGCTGGCAAAGTTCGGCACCGTCGATATCGTCGTCAACAATGCCGCCATCCGGCCGGAGAAGTCGTTCCTGGAACTGACCGACGCCGACTGGCATCGCGTCATGGATACCGACCTGAACTCCGCCTTCTATGTCTGCCGCGCCTTCCTGCCCGGCATGGTCGCCAAGGGCTGGGGCCGGATCGTCAACATGACCGGGATGAATGCGCTGCACGGCTACAAGGGCCGCGCGCCGGTTTCGGCCTCCAAGCACGGCCTCTGGGGCCTCACCAAGGCGCTGGGCAAGGAGTTCGGGCCGAAGGGCATCACCTGTAACGCGATCTCGCCCGGTCCGATCCGCACCCAGCATCCCGACCCCGCGATGACGCATCACATCGAGGAGCAGCTGTCGCTGGTGCCGGTCGGCCGCCTCGGCGAGCCCGAAGACATCGCCGCGCTCACCTGCTTCCTGTGCTCGGATGAGGGCGGGTTCGTGTATGCCCAGATGATCGCCTCGAACGGCGGCGCCCAGACCTGATCGGCGCAGCGCGGCGGCCGGGGTGCCGGTCAGGGCACCCCGGTCTCGCGCTGCAATGCACGCAGCAAGGTGGCGGCGGGCCGGTTGCCGGCATCCGCCGCCTTGCGGTACCAGGCGGCGGCCTCGTTCGGGTCCTTCGGCACGCCCAGGCCGTGCTGGTAATGGTATCCGAGGTTCAGCATCGCCTCGGCGTTCTTGCCCGCCGCGGCCTTGCGGAACAGCGCCAGCGCCTTGTCGTAATCCTTCGGCACCCCTTCGCCGTTGGCATACATGTAGCCCAGATAGTTCGTCGCCTCGGGTGCCTGTTCGGCGTTCGGGTGCTTTTCCAGGAACCGGCTGTAGCCCTGGAAGCTGTGCTGGCGCCGCGCGTCTTCCCAGTCCTTTCCGGCCTCGGCGGCGCGCTGCTGGCCGCCGCGGCTTCCTCCTGGCGCCGCTTCTCGGCGGCTTCGGCCGCGGCGGCGGCCGCTGTCGCCGCATC
>JBFWNZ010000236.1:0-6256 GCA_050250795.1 Alphaproteobacteria bacterium
CGGGCCGCGGCTGGATCGCCGAGCGCATCCTGCAGGCGGCTTTCGACCACGGCATCAAGGTGCGCGAGGACGCGGATCTTGCCGGGATTCTGGCCACGCTGGAGATCGGCGAAGAAATCCCGGTCGAGGCCTTCATCGCCGTGGCCGAGATTTTGCGTTACGTCTATGCGGCCAACAACGCCGCCCCGCCGGAGGTATCTTGATGCTGACCAAGACGGAACTGCTCGCCGAGATCGAAAGCATGGTCGAGTTGATCGAAGCGGCGCGGGCGGCCTTGCAGAACGACCGCATGGTCGATCTGAGCGAGGTCCAGGACCGGGTGCGGAACGCCGTCACCTCGGTGCAGATATTGCCCGCCGCCGATGCGCAGGAGGTCCGGCCCCATCTTACCACCCTGCTCAAGGAGATGCAGGCCTTCTCGGGCGAACTCCAGGTCCGGATCGACAGCCTGGGGGACGAGGAGGAGCCGGCGGCGGAGGACCGCTGACGGTACGGGCGGCGCCGCGGCGGGTGGATCGGCGGGCATGGACATCGACTATTTCCGCTTTCTGGTGGCACTGGGCTTCGTCCTCGGGCTGATCGCGCTCGCCGCATGGCTGGCGCGCCGGTTCGGACTTGGGGGCCTGATGGCAGGACAGGCGGCGCGCGCCAGCCGCCGCACGGCACGCCGCCTTGGCGTGGTTGAAATGGCACCGCTGGACGCCCGGCGGCGGCTCGTGCTCATCCGCCGCGACGAGGTGGAGCATCTGCTCCTGCTCGGCCCCGACGGCGACCGCGTCATCGAATCGGGAATCCGCCCTGTGGCTGCCGAGCCCCCCGCGGCGGAGCGGTCATGACCGGACGCATCCTCCACCCGGCCATCCGGCGCAACCTGCTGCTCGCGCTTGCCGCCGCGGCAACGGCGCTGCTGGCGCTCGTCACCCTCGGCCATGCACCGGCCCTGGCGCAAAGCATCAATGTCGATCTGGGCGACGGCGGCAGTTCCACCGGCCGCATCGTCCAGGTCATCGCCATCCTGACCGTCCTGTCGCTGGCGCCGTCGCTGCTGGTAATGGTGACTTGCTTCGCCCGCATCGTGATCGTGCTGTCGCTGCTGCGCACCGCGATGGGCGCCCAGGCCACGCCGCCCAACTCCGTGCTCATCAGCCTTGCGCTCTTCCTCACCTTCTTCGTGATGCAGCCCACCCTGGAACGCTCCTATAACGAGGGCATCCAGCCGCTGATCGAAGACCGCATCACCGAGGAACAGGCCTTCGAGCGTGCGGTGGCCCCGATCCATGCCTTCATGATGCGCCATGTGCGGGCCAAGGACCTGGAGCTGTTCCTCGGCATCGCCAAGATACCGCCCGTGACCGAGCCGGCGGCGACGCCGCTGCGCGCGCTGGTGCCCGCCTTCATGATTTCCGAACTGCGGCGCGCCTTCGAGATCGGCTTCCTGCTGTTCATCCCCTTCCTGATCATCGACATGGTGATCGCCTCCGTCCTCATGTCGATGGGCATGATGATGCTGCCGCCGGTGATGATCTCCCTGCCGTTCAAGCTGATTTTCTTCGTGCTGGTCGACGGCTGGTATCTCGTCGCCGGCAGCCTGATCCAAAGCTTCGTCGCCGGCTAGCTCAGGCCGCCGCCGCGCGCTCCAGAAACCGCAGGATCGCCGCCTGCACCGCCGCCGGATCGTCGATGTTCGACAGATGCCCGGCCCCGGGGATGATCGCCAGTTCGGCGCCGGGGATGGTGCGCTGCGTCAGCCGCGCCGCTTCCTCCGCCGGGTCGCGCTCGCCCAGCAGCACGCAGGTCGGCGCCGCGATCCGCGCCAGGTCGGCCGTCTCCCACTCGTTGCGCAGCATGGCCCGCAGCGTATGCGCGAACCCGACCGGGTTCATGGCCCGGATCATGTCGCGGACCCGCTTGCGGTTCTCCGGCGTGTCGCCCGCGAACAGGCCATAGACCGGGTTGGCCGCGATGAAGGCGTCGGCCATGCGGTCCATGTCGCCCGCCGCGCACATCCGGATCGCCGCCTCGCGCGCGGTGCGTGTTGCGTCCGGCACCGGGCGGCCGGCGGCGGTATTGGAATCCACGATCAACAGGCCCTGCGTCCGCTCGGGATAGAGCATGGCGAACCGCGTCGCGATACCGCCGCCCATCGACAGCCCGCCCACCACCGCCCGCGCGATGCCGAGATGGTCAAGCAGCGCGCGCAGGTCCTCCGCCGAGCGCGTGATGCCATAGGCCTCGGCATCGGCCGGGCTCGACGAGCGGCCGTGCCCGCGCGGGTCCCACAGCACGACCCTGCATCGCTGCGTCAGCGCCGGAAGCTGCGGCTGCCACATCGTGCAGTTGCCGCCGAGACAATAGGCGAGCACGAGCGTGGGGCTGCCCTCGCCATGGACCTCGTAATGGATATCGGCGCCATCGACCCTGCACAGCGGCATGGACGGTCTCCTGAGAAAGCAAAAGGCGGGCGCCCATTCTCTAGCATGCCGTGTCCCCGCTGTCCGCCCGGCTTGCGGCCGGACCCGCGGGCAATCTAGGCTCTAGGGCGAAACTGGGGAGGAACGGCAATGGCGACGCACCGGCGGGTAGGGCTTCTGATCCCCTCGTCCAACACCATGATCGAGCAGGAATTCCCGTTCGCCCTGCCGCGCGGCCTCTCGGCCCATTTCGGACGGGTCGAGATGACCACCCTCGACGACGCCGGCCTGCGCGCCCAGGATGTCGATCTCGTCCGCCAGGCCCAGTTGCTCGGCACGGCGAAGATCGATGCCGTGCTGTTCTGCCAGTCGGTCTACGGCTTCCACCGCGGCCAGGCGCATGACCGCGCCATGGCCGAGCGGTTGGCCGCCGCCGCGGGCTGTCCGGCGGTGACGGCGGCCGGCGCGATGGTCGAGGCCGCCGCCGCGCTCGGCGTGCGCCGCCTCGCCTTCGTCACCCCGTTCGGCCCCGCCCTCAACGAGAGCGTACGCGCCTATTTCGCCGAGCGCGGGTTCGAGACCGTGGCGATGGGCGGTTTCACCTTCAGCGACAATTTCGCCATCGCCCAGGTCCGGCCGGAGGAACTCGTCGCCGCCATCCGCGCCGGCGACAGCCGGGACGCCGACGCCATCGTCGTGCCGGGCGGCAACCTGCCCTGTCTCGGCGTGATCGAGGCGGTGGAGGCGGCGCTCGGCAAGCCCATGATCTGCACCAACCAGGCCAGCATTCATGCCGTGCTGCGCCGGATCGGCTGGGACGGGGCGGCACCCGCCGGCCTGGGGCGCCTGTTCGCCGGCCGATGACCCCTGCGATCCGCCCTTCCCTTGCCGGCCGCAATGCGCCATATCTAAAGGACGAATGGCGGGGGAAGTGTCCGCCGCCGCCGCTCCGAAGGAGCGCTGCATGATCGTCACGGCCACAGGATTGAGCGTCGCCGCCGCCGGCTATTCGCTGATGCGGTCGACCTACCGCCGTTATCCGCGGCCGGTCTCGCGCCGCGACCGCCGCTGGTATTCGCCGCGGAATCTCGGCCGCTACGGCGGCGGCTACCTGTTATTCATGGGCGGCATGTGGCTGGTCGAGGGGCTGGCCGGGCAGGCCTTCTCCTATCACTTCGTGTTCGAGATCATCCTGGGCCTGACCGCGCTCGCGATGACGCTGCTGCTTCTGCAGCACGAGCTGTACAACCGGCGCGAGGCGATCCTCACCCGCATGCGGCGGCGGACAGTGCATGCCCGCGCCGTCGTGACCGCTGCCGCCGGCCCCGATGCGGGCCGCATCGACCATCAGGCGCGGCCGGCGAACGACAACCTCTCCAACCGCCCCTTCATCCCCGCCTCCAACGACAACGGCGACCGCCACCACGGCCACGGCTGACCGCCCGGCGCCACCGAGACCGTCCCCTCGCGATGCGACACCGATCCGCGCGGGAATGCCGCGTATTGCCAATTTCCGTTGTGACCCTGCCGCCGTTTCGTGACAGGCTTGGACAAAATCCAATCCTGGGAGGCAAGAAACATGAAACAGCGGAAACTGGGTGCGTTGCAGGTGCCGGCCGTGGGGCTGGGCTGCATGGTCATGCCCGCCTTCTACACGCCGGGCAGCATCGAGGATTCCATCGCCACCCTGCACCGGGCGGCGGAGATCGGCGTCACCCTGATCGACAGCTCCGACGCCTATGGCAAGGGCAAGAACGAGGAACTGATCGGGCAGGCCCTCAAGGGTCGGCGCGACCGCTACATCCTGGCCACCAAGTTCGGCCAGATCCGGCACCCCGACGGCACCGGGTCGGTCAACGGCCGGCCGGAATATGTCCAGCAGGCTTGCGAGGCGAGCCTCAAGCGGCTCGGCGTCGATCATATCGACCTCTATTACCAGCACCGCGTCGACCCGGAAACGCCGATCGAGGAGACGGTTGGAGCGATGGCGCGGCTGGTCGAGCAGGGCAAGGTGCGCCATCTGGGACTGTCCGAGGCCAGCGCCGCCACCATCCGCCGCGCCCATGCGACCCACCCCATCGCCGCATTGCAGAGCGAGTTCTCGCTGTGGTCCCGCGATCTTGAGACCGACCAGATCCCGCTTTGCGCCGAACTCGGCATCGGCTTCGTCGCCTATTCGCCGATGGGACGCGGCATCCTGGGCGGCAGCATCACCGGCGTCGCCGACCTTGCCGAAGGCGACCGGCGGCGCACCCATCCGCGCTATCTGCCCGAAGCGATGGATGCGAATCTCAAGCTGCTTCAGCCGATGCGCGAGATGGCGGCGAAGAAGGGATGCAGCGTCGGCCAGCTGGCGCTCGCCTGGGTGCTGGGCAAGGCGAAGCATATCGTGGCCATCCCGGGCACGCGCCGCATCGCACATCTGGAGGAGAATGCGAGGGTGCCGGAGATCGGCCTGACCGCCGAGGAATGGTCCGCGCTCGACCGCACCTATCCGGCCGGCATCGCCAGCGGCCCGCGCAACAACGCCGGCAGCATGAAACGCATGAACATCTAGCGCCGGAGCGCGTCTGCGCCGAAATGCCGCTCCTGACGAAGCCGGACCGCCATCCGATCTCAGAGGCGGGCTCGCACAACTGGCGGAGGCGGCGATGGCAGCGAAGATGAAGGCGGCGGTGTTCGTGGAACCCGGCCGGATCGTTCTGGACGACAAGCCCATTCCGGATGTCGGGCCGCTCGATGCCCTCATCCGGGTGACGACGACGACGATCTGCGGCACCGACGTCCATATCCTGAAGGGCGAGTATCCGGTCCGGAAGGGCCTGACCGTCGGGCACGAGCCCGTGGGCGTGATCGAGAAGCTCGGCTCGGCCGTGCTCGGCTATCGCGAGGGGCAGCGGGTCATTGCCGGCGCGATTACGCCGAGCGGCCACAGCAGCGCCTGCCTCGCCGGCTGCCTGTCCCAGGACGGCGCCGGCACGGCGCATGGCTGGAAGCCCATGGGCGGCTGGAAGTTCGGCAACACCATCGACGGCTGCCAGGCCGAGTATGTGCTGGTGCCCGACGCGATGGCCAATCTGGCGCCGGTGCCCAACGGGCTGACCGACGAACAGGTGCTGATGTGCCCCGACATCCTCTCCACCGGCTTCTCGGGAGCCGAGAGCGGAAACATCCGGATCGGCGACAGCGTGGCCGTGTTCGCGCAAGGGCCCATCGGGCTCTGCGCTACGGTCGGTGCCCGGCTCATGGGCGCGGCGACGGTGATTGCGGTCGAAACGGTACCGGCGCGCATTGAAATGGCCCGCCGGATGGGCGCGGACCATGTCGTGGATTTCAAGCAATGCGACGTGGTGGACGAAATCGTCAAGCTGACCGGCGGACGGGGCGTCGACGTCGCCATCGAGGCGCTGGGAACGCAGACGACATTCGAGGCCGCGCTGCGGGTGCTGCGGCCGGGCGGAACCCTGTCCAGCCTCGGCGTCTATTCCAGCGACCTCACCATTCCGCTGGGCGCCTTCGCGGCCGGTCTCGGCGACCACAAGATCGTCACCACCCTCTGTCCCGGCGGCAAGGAGCGCATGCGCAGACTGATGAGTGTGGTGGCTGCCGGCCGCGCGGACCTGAAGCCGCTGGTGACGCACCGCTTCAAGCTGGACGATATCGAGGCGGCCTACGACCTGTTCGCAAACCAGCGCGACGGCGTGCTCAAGGTCGCGATCGCGCCGTGACCGGCCGGTCTCATTCGGGCCGGGTCACGATGGTCGGATCGGCCCGGCGCAACGCATTGGCGACCCAGCCCTCGTCCGCGTTGAGGGCCTGTCCGTAGGATTGGATCGCTTGCAGGC
>JBFWNZ010000237.1:0-6253 GCA_050250795.1 Alphaproteobacteria bacterium
AGAAGAAGCTGCCGCTGCATCTGGAGAATTTCGGCGGCTGGCTGAACACGCCCGACTACTACTTCTTCTGGGCCTACATGAAGGGCAACCTGTTCAACTCGTCGAACTATTTCGACGAGGAAGTGCAGAAGCTGACCGAGGAGACGCTCCACATGGAGATGTCGGACCCGGCCTATGCACCCAAGATCAAGCGCATGATCGCCAAGGCGTTCGAGGACGTGCCGCGTATTCCGCTGTGGCAGCCCTCGCTGGAAAGCGCGATGCGCAAGAACCTCTCCGGCTACGAGTTCTGGTTCCATCGCCAGCCCGACCTGCGCAAATTCAGTCTGGTCAAAGCCTGAGCGGCGGCCGCCATGTCCCGCCCCAGCAAGGTCATACTGGTCGGGCGCCGCCTGTTGCAGGCGGCGCCCACCGTGATCGGCATCGTGATCGTCACTTTCATCCTGACGCGCGCGCTGCCCGGCGACCCCGCGGCCTATTTCGCAGGCCCGGCCGCGGACGCGAAATCCATCGAGCAGGTCCGAGCGGCACTCGGACTGGACAAGAGCCTTCCCGAGCAGTTCCTCCGCTATGTGGGCGATCTGGCGACGGGGAATCTCGGCAAATCGCTGTCGACCGGGCAGCCCGTCCTGGAAGACATCCTGACGCGCCTGCCGGCCTCGCTGGAACTCACCTTGCTGGCGCTGCTGGTTTCGACCGGCATCGCAGTCCCGCTCGGGGTTCTGGCGGCAACACGCCCGAACTCCTGGATCGACCATCTGTGCCGGGTCGTCGTCACGGCCGGCGTGTCGCTGCCGACCTTCTTCACCGGCCTCGCACTCGTCTATGTCTTCTACTATCTGCTGGGCTGGGCGCCGGCACCGCTCGGCCGGCTGAGCCTGATGTATGTGTCGCCGCCGGCGGTCACGGGGCTCTATCTCGTGGATTCGCTGCTCGCCGGCGAAGGCGGCACCTTCGTCGCGGCGTTGGGCCAGTTGGCCTTGCCGGCCATCACGCTCGCACTGTTCACGCTGGCCCCCATCGCCCGCATGACGCGCGGCGCGATGCTCCAGGCCCTGGCCAGCGAGTATATCCGCACCGCCCGTGCCGCCGGCCTCGCACCCTCCACCGTGCTGTTCGGCTATGCGCTGCGCAACGCCCTGCTGCCGGTGGTCACGACGCTGGGCATGGTGTTCTCCTTCGCGCTGGGCGCCAACGTCCTGGTCGAGAAGGTGTTCGCCTGGCCCGGCATCGGCTCCTACGCCATCGAGGCGCTGGTCGTCTCCGATTATGCCGCCGTGCAAGGCTTCGTGCTGAGCATGGCGCTGCTCTTCATCGTGCTGAACCTGCTGATCGACATCGCCTACACCCTCATCGACCCGCGCGTGGGGATGGACACATGAGCATCGAGACGGCAATCGCGGCGCCCGCGCCGCAACGGCAGTTCCTGCGGCATGCCCGCTATGTCGTCACCACCAACCCGGTCACCTTCATCTCCTTCTGCATGTTGGCGCTGATGATCGGCGCGGCCATCTTCGGCCCGGCACTGGCACCCTTCGACCCGCTGGAGACGGAAGCCGCCCGCGCGATGCAGCCGCCCTCCGCCGCGCACTGGTTCGGCACGGACCAGCTTGGCCGCGACGTGTTCAGCCGGGTGCTCGTCGCCGCCCGCCTCGATCTCGCGATTTCCATCGCCGCCGTGTTTCTGTCCTTCGTTGCCGGCGGTGCCATCGGCGGAATGGCGGGCTATTTCGGCGGCTGGACCGACCGCATCGTCGGACGGTTGCTCGACACGATCATGGCCTTTCCGCTGTTCGTGCTGGCGATGGGCATCGTTGCGGCGGCCGGCAACACCATCGAGAACATCGTCTATGCCACCGCCATCATCAATCTGCCCTTCTATGCCCGCATGGCCCGCGCAGAGGCCAACATCCGCCGCAATGCCGGCTTCGTGCAGGCGGCGCGGCTGGCGGGCAACTCGGAGCTGCGCACGCTCGCCGTCCATGTGATGCCGAATGCGATGCCGCCGATGGTGGTGCAGGCCTCGCTGAATCTGGGCTGGGTGATCCTGAACGCGGCCGGCCTCTCCTTCATCGGCCTGGGCGTCCGCCCGCCGACCCCGGAATGGGGCATCATGGTCGCCGAGGGAGCGAGCTACATCGTCTCGGGCGAATGGTGGCTGGCCCTGTTCCCCGGCCTTGCCCTGATGCTTGCGGTCTTTACCTTCAACCTGACGGGCGACGGTCTGCGCGACCTTGTCGATCCGCTGCGCAGGACGTGAGCCGATGATCCCCGCCCCGCTGCTGGACGTCAAAGACCTGACCATCGAATTCAAGACGCGCAACGGCACCGTCACGGCGGTCCGGCATGTCGACCTGTCCGTCTCCAAGGGCGAGACGGTCGGCATCGTCGGCGAGTCCGGATCGGGCAAGTCGGTCACGTCCTATGCCGTGATGCGCATCCTCGACAGGGCCGGACGCATCGCCGAGGGCAGCGTCCGGTTCGACGGAATCGACATCGCCGCCGCCCCCGAACGCGCGATGGCAGAACTGCGCGGACGCGAGATGTCGATGATCTTCCAGAACCCCCGCATGGCGCTGAATCCGATCCGTCCGATCGGGCGCCAAATCGCGGACGTTCTGGTCGAGCATGTGGCCGCGACCCGTGCCAATGCGCGGGAAAAGGCCATCGAACTGCTGAAGCTGGTCAAGATCGCCGACCCGGAACGGCGCTACGACGCCTATCCCTTCGAACTGTCCGGCGGCATGTGCCAGCGCGTGGTGATCGCCATCGCGCTTGCCTGCAAGCCCAAGCTGCTGATCGCGGACGAGCCGACGACCGGCCTGGACGTGACGACGCAGAAGACGATCATGGATCTGGTGATGGACCTGACGCGCGAGCGCGGCATGTCCACCATCCTGATCACCCACGATCTGGGTCTGGCATCGGCCTATTGCGACCGGGTCGTGGTGATGGAGAAGGGGCTGGTGGTCGAGGATTCGACCGCGGGCAATGTCTTCGCCTCCCCCTCCCACCCCTATACCAAGCGCCTGATGCGGGCGACGCCGCGCCCCGGCGCCACCTTGCGCCAGTTGCTGCCGGAGGAGATCGCGACGGCGCCCGTTCCCGAAGCCGCCCCCGCACCCACCGCAGCGCCGCTGCTGAAGGTCGCCGATCTGGTGAAGAGCTTCGACGGCCCGGCCGTACGGCGGATGCCGTGGCAGCGCAAAGTGGAAGCGGCGAAACCGGCGCGAGCCGTCGATAGCGTCGGCTTCGAGGTCGGATACGGCGAATGCGTCGGCCTTGTCGGCGAGTCCGGCTGCGGCAAGTCCACGACCTCGGCGATGGTGATGCGGCTGCTCGATCCGACCTCGGGCAGCATCGTTTTCGACGGCACGGATGTCGGCGCGATCCCGGCCCGCGACTTCGCCCGCCATCCGCTGCGTTCGGCGTTGCAGATGGTGTTCCAGGATCCGACCGACAGCCTGAACCCGCGCTTCACCGCCTTTCGCTGCATCGTCGATCCCCTCTATCGGCTGGGCGGCGTGAAGAACGCGGCGGAAGCACGGGCGCGCGTGGAAAGGCTGGCCGACCAGGTTGGCCTGCCACGCAGCCTGCTCGACCGGTTTCCGCATCAGATGTCCGGCGGCCAGAAGGCCCGCGTGGGCATCGCCCGAGCCATCGCCCTCGACCCGAAGCTGCTGGTTCTGGACGAACCGACAGCGGCGCTCGACGTCTCGGTGCAGGCCGTGGTGCTGAACCTCCTGGCCGATCTCAAGGCGCAGCTCGGCATGAGCTACCTGTTCGTCAGCCACGACCTGCATGTGGTAAGGCTGCTCTGCGACCGCGTGATCGTCATGCGGTCGGGCCGGATCGTCGAACAGGGCACCGCGGAACAGGTCATGGAAGCACCGCAGAACGACTACACGAAGTCGCTGCTCGAGGCAGTCCCGCACCCGCCGGCGATGGCGGTCGCATGACACTGCCGGCCGTTCCCAGCATTGCCGACGTGCATGCCGCCTACCGCGCCGGCATTCCCGCCGAAGCGGTCATCGAAGAGGTCTACAGCCGCATTGTCCAGGCCGACGATCCCGGCATCTTCATTTCGGTCCTGCCGGTGGAGAGGGCGCTGGATTATGCCGCGGCCCTGGGACCGTTCGACCCCGTCGCCAAGCCGCTCTGGGGCGTACCTTTCGCGATCAAGGACAATATCGATCTTGCCGATCTGCCGACCACCGCGGCCTGTCCGGCCTTCGCCTATCGCCCGGTAAGCCATG
Source organism: Alphaproteobacteria bacterium (assembly GCA_050250795.1). Lineage (GTDB taxonomy): Bacteria > Pseudomonadota > Alphaproteobacteria > UBA8366 > UBA8366 > JBFWNZ01. Next base: position 4,257 of record JBFWNZ010000237.1, read on the forward strand.
CGACGGCCGTGGCGCGGCTGATCGCAGCCGGTGCCATTCCCATTGGCAAGACCAACCTGGACCAGTTCGCCACCGGTCTTGTCGGCACCCGTACGCCCTATCCCATTCCCCGCAACGCCGTCGATCCGGCGGTCGTGCCGGGCGGCTCGTCATCCGGCTCGGCCGTCGCCGTGGCCCGCGGCATCGTCTGCTTCGCGCTGGGCACGGATACGGCCGGATCGGGGCGCGTACCCGCGGCCTTGAACGGTATCGTCGGCTTGAAGCCATCGCTGGGAAGCGTCTCGACCCGCGGCGTGGTCCCGGCGTGCCGGACGCTGGACTGCGTTTCGGTATTCGCATCCACAGTGGACGATGCCTGGACGGCCTATGCCGCGATGGCGGCCTTCGACGCGGAAGATCCCTATTCACGGCACCGGCCGGCCATCGCCTGGAGCGGCCTGCCGCCGGCGCTGCGCATCGGCGTACCGAGACCCGAGGATTTGGAATTCTGCGGCGACAACCTTGCCGAAGCCGCATTCCACACGCATGTGGAGCGTATGGCCGCATCCGCACGGATCGTGCCGGTCGACATGACGGCGTTCTATGCCACCGCGCGTCTGCTCTATGAAGGGCCGTGGGTGGGCGAACGACGGGCCGCCATCGGTTCCTTCATGGATACGCATTCCGGCAGCATGCACCCCGTCACCCGCCAGATCGTCGGCGGCGCCGACGGCAAGACGGCTGCCGAAACCTTCGCCGGGCTTTACCGGCTCGCGGAATTGGCACGGTCGACGGTGGCGACCTGGACGGAGATCGATGCGCTGTGCCTGCCCAGCCTGCCGCGCCCGTTTACCCTGGCGGAGGTGCTCGCCGATCCGATCCGGCCGAACAGCCTGCTCGGCACCTATACCAACTTCGTGAATCTGCTCGATCTTTGCGCGCTCGCCGTACCGGGACACCCGCGCGCCGATGCCTTTCCGGCCGGCGTGACCTTTGTGGCGCCCGCCGGCCGCGACGGCTTGCTCGCCGCCATCGGCCGGCTGTTCGTCGAGGGCGCTCGCGGCCCGCACGCCGCGCCGCCCGGCACGGTGCCGCTGGCCGTTGTGGGCGCCCATATGTCGGGGCTGCCGCTGAATGTGACGTTGATCGAGAATGGCGGGACGTTCCTGCGCGAGACCCAGACAGCGTCCGATTACCGGCTCTATGCCCTTCCCGGCGGGCCGCCCGCCCGGCCGGGCCTGTTGCGGGTCGGACCGGACCGAGGTGCGTCCATCGCAGCGGAAATCTGGGCGATGCCACCGGACGGGCTTGGCCGCCTGATGGCAACGATCCCGTCCCCGCTCTCGATAGGCTCGATCCAACTGGCGGACGGCCAATCTGTGCTGGGATTTCTGGTCGAAGCCGCCGGCACGAACGGCGCGGACGACATTACGGCCTTCGGCGGGTGGCGGGCCTACATCGGCGCCGCTTCAGCCGCCGCGCCCGTGGGCGCCAAATCTATCGTGTGATCCTGTATCCAGGTCAGGATCCGGCTAGCGCCGACCGCAGAGACCAAGCCCGGCTGACGGCTGACCGTCAGCACCCTGCCAGCCGCCCGAACCAGCCTGGCAACCTCTGCCTCGTCGTCCGCGAGAACGAGGCAGCGCCGCCTCTCTCCATCTGCGATGACGACCTCGAACAAATATTTGAGCTGCATCGGCGGCTCAGAACTCTCGCCGCCGCAGCACCGGATCGCCGCGCAATGCCGTCACGACATCGGCCTCGCTGACGCGGTCGCTTCGCATCAGCATGCGCACGATGGGCTCGTCGAATATCTCGCGAAGCGTCGGCTCCGGCGAACGGGCAGGCCGCGCCGGCCTGTTCTGATGGCCGCGCATCGCGCTTGAGGGCAGTCGGCGGTCGGTCATTGATGTGTCCGGGCAACGGTTTATGCGGAACCGGACCGTCCGGCACCGCCGCAATGCCTTTTCAACGCCCGGCCGCCGCAGCGGTTCCCCTAATCCTCCGGGATAATCGCC